>CAJOQY010000198.1 GCA_905236835.1 uncultured Oscillibacter sp.
AGAATTTCTCAGGACCTCAAACACCGCCTGCGCCGCCTGCGCCGCGCTGAGTAATTGCGGCAAAAACACGCGTCCCTGTCCGTATCCTTCGCCGACCCGGTCCAGCGCCGGAATCAAATGCTTGTCCACGATAGATAATTCTGACAATTCCGGATCCCGGGCGAGCGCTTCTTTGGCCAGCGTTCCCGCTTCCGTCCGCATACCCCGGACAATCGCGTCCTCAATCGTCATGGGGCTTGACGCTTCCGCGCCGTCTGTTCGCTTCGCGCCGCGTTTTATATTTTTATCATCCGGCCTTGTATTTATATTATTATTATTTATATCATCCGCGAATTGCCGGATATATCCCCGGCATTCCCGATCCTCGCCGGATAAGACCCGGTAAGCCGCCACCGCGTCCATTATATCGCTTTGATTGGGATTGATAATCGGCATTGTTAATCCGGCCTGCATGGCCTGTATGAAAAACGTCCGTGTGATTAAATTGCGATTCGGCAGACCGAAAGATATATTCGACACGCCTAAAACCGTTTGCAAACCTAATACTTCCCGGACATATCGGACGGCTTTTAATGTCTCAATCGCCTGTTCCTGCTGTGCTGATACAGTCAGCGTCAGGCAGTCAATAAAAATATCTTCTTTTGCAATCCCATAAGATAACGCGGTATTTAATATTTTTTCGGCAATCTCAATCCGTCCCCGCGCCGTTTGCGGAATGCCGTTTTGATCCAATGTCAAACCCACCACAGCCGCGCCGTATTTTTTCACAATCGGCAGAATCCGGGATAATATTTGATCTTCCCCATTCACGGAGTTGACCGACGCTTTACCGTTATAAACTCTCAATCCGGCTTCCAGCGCGTCCGGATTGGATGAATCCAATTGTAATGGCAGATTGACCGCGCTTTGAATTTTTTTTATCACTTTTGGGAGCATATCAATTTCATCCACGCCGGGGAATCCGACATTGACATCTAAAATATCCGCGCCCGCGTCCTCCTGCCGGACGGCGATTTCAAGAATATAATCCAGATCGTTTTCCAACAGCGCCTGTTGGAATCTTTTTTTGCCCGTCGGATTGATTCTCTCGCCAATCACGCGCACGCCGTTTAACGCGCACGGCATGACGGGCGTGCATAAAAAGCCATGATTGAAAAATTCCTCACGATGAAAATAATTTTTAATATTATTATTATTTTTAATATTATTTAATTTTATATTTAAATTTTTAATATATTCCGGCGTCGTGCCGCAACAGCCGCCAATGACGCTGACGCCCATATCCAAACAGGATATTAAAGCGTCTGAAAATCTTTCCGGCGGCATATCGTAATGGCCGTCAATCGGATCCGGCAGTCCCGCGTTGGGCTTGGCGATCACGGGCAGTCTGGTATTTTTGATCAATTCGCGTAACAGCGGCGTCATTTGATCCGGTCCCGATGAGCAGTTGAATCCAATCGCGTCCGCGCCCAGCCCTTCCAGCGTCCGCGCCATAGACGCTATCGTACAGCCAGTGAACGTCCGGCCCGTTTCATCAAATGACATCGTGACGAATACCGGCAGATTTGTATTTTCTTTCACGGCCAGCAAAGCCGCTTTGGTTTCATACAAATCCGTCATAGTTTCTATCACGGCCAGATCCGCCCCGGCTTTCGCGCCCGCCTCCGCGATTTCCCGGAATAATATATAAGCGTTTTCAAAAGTCAGCGTCCCCATAGGTTCCAGTAATTCGCCAAGCGGACCAATATCCAGCGCCACGGCGATTTTATGTTTTATATTTTCCCCGTTTCGCGAATCCTGTTCCATATAATAATCGGCGGCGCGCCGCGCGATGTTTACCCCGGCTGTGACGATTTCATGTACGCTCCGACCGGTCCGGCGCAGTTTATGCCGATTCGCCCCGAATGTATTCGTATAAATTACCCGGCTCCCGGATTTGATATAATCCCTGTGTATGGATTCTATCAAATCCGGATTGTTTAAATTCAATAATTCCGGCTGTTCGCCCGCCGCCATGCCTTTTTGCTGCAATACCGTTCCCATAGCGCCGTCTAATAATAATATTTCTCCCGGCTGAAAAAAATCAAATCCCACAGCGTTTCCCCCCCTCGCGAATTTTACAGTTTTCGCGCATTGCGCAATACGCGCACCCCCGGATACGGGCCATTTGCGGTCGGTCGGAAATGCCGATCACAGCCGTGACGGATTTCGACGGATTTAATAAATAACTTTCCGTCACCTGTACGCCCAGACGGCGCGCGCCGTTTAACAAATCGCATATATTTTTTTGCGAATTTAATGGCAAATCGCCGTATCCGGGACTAAATCGATCCGTGAAATAATAATCCGGGAAATTTTTTGATAATTCCAGTTCCGCCGCGTCGCAGCCGGATTCCACCAGAGCGCTTCCGCAGGCGTCCAAAATCACGGCTTTCGCCATATCCCGCGCCCGTGTCGCCCGCATGATCGTTTCAAATCCCGCGCCCAGCGTGCATAATAATAATACCGCCCCGCCGCATTGGTCAAGCATGATTTCCGCCGAACGGCCTTGTAAAATCATCTCCGCGCCGTTCGCGCCGTATAATTGAAATCCCCCGGCGATCCGTCGCAGGGAAAATATTTGATAGATATAACGGGGCCGGATTTTAGATTCCAGTTCCGCCGCCATCATAGCTACTTGCCGCCGCAAATCGTCCGGCGGATGTTTGCCCGCGCCCAAATACCGCAGGGCTTCCGCGCTTATCATAAATAAATCCCGCTCCCGCCGTGTTATCATGATATTAATTTATATAATATTATTATAACACATTCTAACATAGTTGGAAAGTTCTTTTTATCAAAATCGCCGCTGACATATCCATAAAATTTTATTGGCAAAGAATTTGAAATCCCTTGTCCCCGGACGGAGACAGCCGGTCCCTTATAAGGGAAAAGGGGACACGAAGGGGAAAACGCCGCAAATGGCGTTCCCCTCTCTTAATTTAAGAGAGGGGAACAG
>CAJOQY010000199.1 GCA_905236835.1 uncultured Oscillibacter sp.
CGGGCGTGTCCGACGTGCAACCCCTGTCCGGACGGATACGGGAATTCAATCAGACCATAAAATTTTTCGCGGCTCGTATCCCCCGTGATAGCCGCGAACGGTTTCTCGTCCAGCCATTTTTTCCGCCATTTCTTTTCGATTTCACTGAAATTATAATATTTATCGCTCATACGCGTTTCCTCTTTCCTTCCGGATTATATCAATACAAAACGGTTTAAAACTTCCGCGACCGCGCTTTCGTCGCAGTTCGCCCGTGTGACATAATCGCATCGCGATTTTAATTCCCCCACCGTGTTGGCCACTCCCACGCCCAGTCCGGCGGCTTGTATCATCGCCAGATCATTATAATTATCGCCAATCGCAATCGTGTCTTTTATATCCACGCCCAGAATTTCCGCCAGTTTGACCAGTCCCGCCCCCTTGTTCACGCCCTTCTGATTAAATTCCAGATAGCGATTGGACGAGTAACTGACATCCATATCTCCCGTTATATCCCGTAATTCCCGGGCGATTTGGGATAAATATTCATGATCCGTGTTCATATATAAACACTTTACGATTTCCTGTCCGCGCAGGAAATTTAAATCTTTTTCAAATACTTCCGTGACTTCCATGCGGCCTTTTAAAAATTCCCGCTCCCATGGGACGAAATTATATACATATACGATTTCTTTTGTATACACATGAACGCACACGTCATAATCCATCCCGCGGCGGTACAGTTCCCGCGCGGTCTCAAAATCAATTCCCTGAAAATATAATAATTTTTCCCCGTGATTCTCCGTAATGGCCCCGCCGTTGAAAGAAATCACATATTCGCCGCTTTTGTCATACAAATCCAGTTCACGGAGCGTTTTTTCAATGCTTTTATAACCGCGTCCGGACGCGGGGACAAATTTCACGCCCAGTTCCCCCGCTTTTTTGATCGCTTCCCGGTTCAAGTCCGACACGCGTTTGTCACTCCGGCTTAACAGCGTTTCGTCCAAATCACAGGCGATAATCCGATACATGATAAATTCCCCCGTCCGGCCTGTTTTTTTCGCGTAATATTTTAATAATTTTAATCTATTAATTTTTCAAAATTCCGGTCAAATCCATGGGTTTCCCGTCGCTCCAGAGGCGTTCGAGCGAATAAAACTCCCGCGCTTCCGGTGAGAAAATATGCACCGTGACGCTGCCATAATCCAATAAAACCCATGTGCCGCCCCGGTGGCCTTCTCTGTGCAATAACGGCTCCCCGTCGGCGTCCTCCACGGCCTTTTCCACCGCTTCGCTTAACGCGTTGATCTGCGTGTTGGAATTGCCCGTGGCAATCACGAAATAATCCGCCAGCGTCGTCAAATCCGTGATTTCCAATACGGCGATCTCGCGCCCTTTTTTATCATCCAGCGCTTTCGCGGCTGTTACCGCCAGTTCCTTCGGCGTCATAATTCCATCCCTTTCCCATGATAAATAATATACAGGATTTTCGCCGTTTTTTATTATTTATTTATTTTATTTCCCGCCAATATTATTATTCGCCTTTTTATCTTCCAGATACCCGGTTGATGATTTAATCTTTCCCTCGCTGGTGACGGACATAATATCCAGATCCGACATGCCGAATTCCTCCACATACGGGCTTAATTTCGTATTGACGATATTCAACAGCGTTCTCGGCTGCGGCACGACGTAAGATAATTTCTGCTTATATGTCCGGCTCCAAACCTGTACGCCGCTCCATGGCATGGTCAGAAACTCCACGTTGTCGACGGACAATCCGCCCAGCCACGCCGACTGCGCGAACCATAAAATATTTTGAAAATTCAAATCCGTCTGGACATTCTGTTCAAACACTTCCGCGATGCGGCCAATCTTGCCGATATTTTGAATACTGACTACCTGAGATATTAACGCTTTCAGGAAATTCTGCTGTAATTCCATGCGCCCGGAATCGCCAATGCCGCCGTTGCGTCTTTGATAGCCATATTCGCTTTCGTTGTCATTCTGCCGCCACCGGATCACCTGCATGGCGTCATCCCCGGTTAATAATCTATAACCCGGCTCCTGTTCGATAAACAAGCCCTGCAC
>CAJOQY010000200.1 GCA_905236835.1 uncultured Oscillibacter sp.
CTTCAAGTCCCCCCTCTCCTATTTAGGAGAGGGGGACAGGGGGTGAGGTTCAACTCTTGATTGGCATAATTTTATATATTTTTTATAAAATTTTTGACTGTCACGCGCCGATCCCGCCGCATAATCTGATAACGACGGAGAAAATATCTTGACAGGAGGCGTTTTTATGGCCAAAGTCACTAATTTTTTCGCGGGCGCGAACAGCGGCGGCGGATTTCGGAATCTGTTCACGGAATTGATCGACCCGGAAATTTTCCGTGATTTTATCATTCTCAAAGGCGGCCCCGGCGTGGGCAAAAACACGTTTATGCGTGAAATCGGCATTTCCATGGAACAGGCCGGATATGACGTCGAATATCTGCGCTGCTCCGGCGATCCGGATTCCCTTGACGGCGTAATCATACCGGCGCTGCGCTGCGGCGTCGCGGACGGCACGTCGCCGCATATATTAGAACCCAAATATCCGGCGGCTGTCGACAGATATGTGAATCTCGGAAAATTTTATGATATTACCGCCGCGAAAAACGACGCCGAGGAGATTAAACAATATACAAGATTATATCAAGCGGCGTATGCCAAAGCGTATCAGGCGTTCCGCGCCGCCAGAGAAATTGAACGCTCCGCCGCCATGTCAGCCGGATTTGATTCCGCGCGGGCGGAACGGCGGTTTCGCGGGATTTTGTCGCGGGAATTCCGGCGCGAAAATAAAAACGCCAATCCCGGGCGCGTCACGCGGCGTTTCCTCGGTTCCATGACATATCAGGGTTATATCTGGCGGTTTGACAGCGTGGAGGTTCTGGCCTCGCGGATTTATGAAATCCGGGACGGATTCGGTTTCGCGGGTCAATATTTCAAACAAGCGCGAGACGCGGCTGTCGCGCGGGGCTGGGATGTGATTTCCTGCGTATCGCCGGAGGAGCCGGAACGGATCGAGCATTTGATCATCCCCGGATTGCGTCTGGCGTTTATCAGCACGCGCGCCCATATGGAATATAATGATAATCATAAAAATCATATCCAGCTCCGGCGGATTCGTCTGGACGCGCTGACGGAGTTTCAGGACAAATCGCCGCGTCTGAAAACGCGCATGACGGATTTATTGCGCGAAGAGGGCATATCGGCCCTGCGGGAGGCGAAAAGCGCGCATGACAAATTAGAATCCGTCTATAATCCCTATGTGGATTTTGACGGCGTCCGCGCGCTTGCCGCGCTGGAAGCCGGACGGCTGTTGAGTTTTCGATAAAATTCTGACCGCGCGAAGCGCCTTGTCCCCTGTCCCCGGACGGGGAGGCTTATGTGTGAACCTCATCCCCTGTCCCCTTCCCCTTATAAGGGGAAGGGGAACGAAAAAGCCGCAAATCGCGTTCCCCCGCTCCTTTTTAGGAGAGGGGGACAGGGGGTGAGGTTCAGTTGCGCGTACCCCGTGTTTTTGATAAAAAATATCTCTTGCCGTTTTTGAGAAAAGCGATTATAATCAAGCGTGAATGATCGTGATAGAAAGATGATAGAAAGAAGATAGAAATAAAAAGAACAGGAGGCGCGGCGGACATGGTGCATTTTATCGGCGCGGGACCGGGCGCGGCGGATTTAATCACAATCCGGGGGGCGCGCTTCCTGCGGGAATCGGATGTCGTGATTTACGCCGGAAGCCTGATTCATCCGTCCGTTTTGGATATGGCCAAACCCGGCTGTATAAGATATAACAGCGCGGAGATGAATCTTGATGAAATCATCACGGTGATCAGACAGGCGGAATCGCGGAATCAGACCACGGCCAGACTGCACAGCGGCGACCCGTGCTTATACGGCGCGATCCGGGAACAGACGGATTTATTAAATCAATTGGGCATCGCGTGGGACGATACGCCGGGGGTATCCAGTTTTTGCGGCGCGGCGGCGGCCTTGGGATTGGAATACACGTTGCCGGGAATCAGTCAGAGCGTGATTATTACGCGTCTGCCGGGGCGGACATCCGTCCCGGAGCGGGAAAATACGCGGGAACTGGCGCGTCACGGCGCGTCGATGGTCATTTTTCTGTCGGCGGGCATGATGAGACAGGTACAAACGGAATTGCTGGAGAGCGGCGGTTACGCGGCGAATACGCCCGCCGCGATTGTATATAAAGCGACATGGCCGGAAGAGCGCGTGATACGCTGTACGATAGGGACCTTGGCGGACGCGGGAGAAGCGGCGTCTATCTCCCGGACGGCGTTAATTTTGATCGGGGATTTTCTGTCCGACGCGCCGAATTATCAAAACAGCGAATTATACGGCGGGAAAAAGATAAAATTATATTAAATATTATAAAATATATAAATATATAAAAATATAAAATTATAATAAGAAAAGCGGAAAATATGAATTTATCTTATATTTCTTTCACGGAACGGGGAAAGGCGCTGGCGGAACGGATACAAGATTTACTCGGCGGCGAAAGCGTCTGTTTACGCCGGGGAGATTCAAAAAAAAATCTATCGTTGTCCTCATGGACGGCGGAAGCGTTTGAACACAGTCAGGCGTTGATTTATATCGGCGCGGCGGGAATCGCGGTTCGGGCCATCGCGCCGCATATCCAAAGCAAATTATCGGATCCGGCTGTGATTGTGACAGATGAATACGGACGTTTTGTGATTCCGATATTATCCGGGCATTGGGGCGGGGCGAACGAACTGGCGCGGCGTATCGCGAATATCACGGGCGGAACGGCTGTGATTACCACGGCGACGGATATAAATCATATATTCGCGATCGACACATGGGCGAAAGCGCGGAATTGCGCGATTGTCAATCCGGAATATATCAAAATCATTTCCGGCGAACTGCTGCGCGGCGGGACGGTCAACATATGGTCCGCGTATCCCGTGAAAGGCGCGCCGCCGGAAAACGTGATTTTCTCCGGTCCGGGCGGGGGTTCTTCCGGCGCGGGGACGGGCAGTGAACTATTATCCGGTTCGGAAAACGCGCGGATTGATATTTATCATCAAAAGCATGAAACGCGGAAAGATCGCGATTTTCTGGCGCTGGTCCCGCGGATTTTGATCTTAGGCGTCGGATGCCGCCGGGGAATCGAGACGGAAACGCTGGAACGGCGTTTTGAGACGTTTTGCCGGGAGCGTGATTTATATCCCGAGGCGTTCGACGGCGCGGCGAGTATTGATATAAAATCATCCGAGCCGGGTTTGACCGCGTTTTGCCGCCGGCATGGATGGAATCCGCGATATTTTTCCGCCGGGGAATTACGGCGCGTTCCCGGACAATTTCACGCGTCGGCGTTTGTGGAAGAGAAAACGGGCGTGGATAATATCTGCGAGCGCGCGGCGGTCTTGGCGTCCGGGAACGGATTATTGATCATACCGAAAACAGCCGGGGACGGCGTCACATTCGCGGCGGCGGCGCGGGAATATCAAGTTATTATATAATTTATATATAAATTATATAAATATAAATATAATATAAAAAAGGCTGATTCGCGTGGAAATATTAAAAATATTATATGTAATCGGAATCGGACCCGGCGAAACGGACGGAATGACGCTCAAAGCCCGCGCCGCGCTGGATACTTGCGATTGCTTATGCGGGTATCCGGTATATATGGATTTGCTGGCGGATTTATATCCGGACAACGGCGGGAAAGAAAAAATCACGACGCCGATGGGACAGGAAAAAAAACGATGCCGGATGGCGCTGGAAGCGGCCAGCCGCGGGAAACGGACGGCTTTGATCTGCGGCGGCGACGCGGGCATATACGGCATGGCGGGATTGATTCTGGAATTATCGCCGCTGTATCCGGATGTGGAAATTGAGATCATTCCGGGCGTGACGGCGGCGACGGCGGGCGCGGCGGTATTGGGCGCGCCGCTGGGACATGATTTCTGCGTAATTTCATTATCAGATATTCTCACGCCGTGGAATCTCATAGAAACGCGTCTCCGGCGCGCGGCGGAAGGCGGTTTCGCGATTTGCTTATATAACCCGGCGTCCCGGAAGCGGCGGGATTCTTTCAAACGCGCGTGCGATATTTTACTTGAAATTTTAAACGGCGATATTATCTGCGGCTGGGTCCGGAATATCGGCAGGGCGGGGCAGGAATCCCGTATCTGTACGCTCCGGGAACTGCGCGGCGAACCCGCCGATATGTTCACGACGGTTTTCGTCGGCTCGGCTGAAACGACAATCATACGAAACCGCGTGATTACGCCGCGCGGGTATCCGGAAAATAAAATTATAAAATTATAAAATTATATAAAATTTAAGGGGGATTTCGGCGTGAAGCTGAAGTTATTCGGGAAATGGCGGCAGGCGTGGATCGCCGCGGGAATCTGCGGCGTCCTCGCGCTGGTGATTTTTCTGACGGTACAATTGATTCTGCGCCGGACGGCGTGGATCACGCTCCCGGACGCCGTGGGGACAGCCGGAATCAGCGTGACGGATCCGGTGGGCCGCCCGTTTACGCCGCTGGAAATCACGCCCCGGACCGTACAATCCGCCGCCGCCACGCTGTCACGAATGACCGATTACGCCCGCGTCGTCACAATTACAAGATTCTGGAACGACGGAAACGGATCCGACAGCGCGTCTGATGTGATCTATACATCCGTTTCCGGCGGCTGGACCCGCGCCGACAGAATATACGGACAGCGCGTCCGCCACACGCTCACGGACGGCGCGATCTGCCATATCTGGTATGACGACGGGCCGGAATTGATCAGCCTCCCGGCGGATGATATTACCGGCGACGACGAACAGTCCGTTCTCACTTATGAGGAAATTCTGTCATTGCCCATGGATTTTATCACGGCGGCGAATTATCAGCGGCATGAAAACCGGAACTGCGTTTATCTGGAAACGTCGACGGATCATTATATCCGCCGTTACTGGATCGGCGTGGACACCGGCCTGCTGGAAGCGGCGGAGATTTTATACGCCGGGGATTTGATTATCCGCATGGAATCATCCGAGGCGGAAGCGCCGCCGGAGGACGCGTTTGTCCTGCCCGACGGCACATCCGTTTTATTTTCCTGATTTTCTTGATTTTCTCTTTATTTTTTCCCGCCGGATATGACCGCGCCCGCCATCAGAGCCAGCCCGCACAATCCCGCGCCGATTCCCCAGAACGGAAGATTGATCCCGCCGCCCGCCGACGCCGTCAGATTGCCAATCATAATATTGCCGACGCCCGTTGTCAATAACAATCCCAGCAGGGCAAGCGCGATTCCGTATACGAATAAAATCCGTCCCGTTGTGGACAGCATGGACAAACTTCGTTCCAGTCCGTTCCATCCGATCGGATTCACGCGTTTTCCGCTTGCCAGCCGATCCGGGAGGGAAAATTTTTCCGCCATGAGATTCCACGCGCGCGCCAGCGATTCCCGATAAACGGACCGGCGAATCTCCGTCCAGAATCGTTCCGTTCCGAAACTCTCCATCACGTCCGTGTCAAACGGAATATCGCCGATATAAAACGCTTGCGCGTTTCCCGTCTGTCCGGCGTCCTGTCCCGGCGCGGACAGATTTTCGCCGGACGCCGGAAATCTGAATCTCCGGACTTTGTTCCGGACGCATACCACCGGCGTTTTTATATCATCGCGCGATAACTGCCTGATTAAATTTCCGGATGTCAATTGTGAAATCCGATCCGCTTCCTCCACGCATAACGTGAAATCGCTGATTTCATGCGCGGCGGCGATCAACTCATCGTAACCGGCGCGGCTGTCGAGAAAGATATAATCATATTCGCCGGGAATCCGGCGCAGGATTTCAGACAAAATATTTTTCGCCTCTTCCGGATCGTCCGGCATCACGTCCCGGAAATTTAAAATCTCATCCACGGACGAAACGGAAGGCAGGACATCAAACGACCGACACCGCGCAATCGCCGCCGGATGATCCCCGTTGCCGCCGCGCCCCTTGTCCCGCAGAAAATCCGATACCGTCAGGCCGCCGGATACGGTAATCCGGTCCGCGCGCCGGAAAAACAATAACGATGTCAGTCCCCGGACAAAGACATCCAGATCCGCGACCAATACTTTGCGGCCCGCGCTTCCCAGCGCCTCGGCGAGTACGGCTGTCAACAGCGTCTTTCCCGCGCCGCCCTTTCCGCTTACCACATTGATTATCACGCCCACGCCGATCACTCCCCGCTTTTTTTCGTTGTTTTTCTGACGGTTTTCGCTTTTGACGCCGTTTCTCGCGCTTTCGCCGTCTTTTTCTCCGCCGCCGCTTTCGCTTTTTCCGCCGATTCCGCCGCCGGTTTCGCTTTCGCCGCCGTCTTTGTCGTCTTGGCTGTTTTCGCCGTCTTATCTAATTGAAACGTCGATTTTTCGGATGATGTCCGCTCCGCGCCGCCGTCACTGTCTGACGTTTCCGGCGACGCCTCGCCGTTTTGCTTTTCTTCCTGATTTTCTTTTTGCGCGCTTTCCCCGTCCGTTTTCGCGTCTTTCGCGTCTTTTTCCGTGTCCGACGCGTCCCGCGTGTCTTTCTCCGTGTCCGGCGCGTCTTTCTTCGCGTCTTTCTTCGCGTCTTGCGCGTCTTGCTTATTTTGCGCGGCTTGCGCGTTCCGATCCGCGCCGTCCGACGCGCGCGCCGGGATGAATAATAATATCACGCTTAACGCCGCTTCCGACGCCATCGCGAGTATCCAGATCATCGGCAGACGGCCCGTGATATAATCCGTTGTAATCAACAGATTGCGATTGACGACAAGCCACGGCAGAACCGTCAGAACCAACAGCCACAGCGCCAGCCACAGCAGCCCAAGCGCGACCCGGCCTATATTATGATCCAATACGAAACGGATGTACTGCGTTTGTCGGTTTTCGGCTGATTTCGCGGTGGCGTCCGGGAAGATTCGGGCGAAAATCACATACGCCCAGACGTGGCCGGACAGATACGCCAGCGCGACGGAAAACACAACCGGCGGCAGAATGATTAAATTCAACAGCGATTCCCGGACTTCTTCCGGCAGTTCGGACAGCAGCCCCGACGCGGCGGCGGCATACAGCGGCATGATACCCCTTCTCTCGTTTCCGTGTATATAATATATATATAATATATATCTCTCAAATAACGCGTGAATGGGATTATAACATGATTTCCGGAAATTGGCAATATGGATTTTATCAAAACGCGTCCCTGATTTGACCGCTTTACGCGCTTTCAAAAATCCCCCCGGAAATTCGGGGGGATTTCGTGTGATATAACGCGTTTTTCGCCGGATTTACGCTGTTTTCGATTGAGAAACGGTCTGATTCGCGGCGCGCTTTTCGATCCATGTCAAAACAAACGGGAACAACGCGATATAATAGCAGGTATAAATCACGGAAAAGAAGAGTTTCCCCCAGTGAGAGCCGAGCCAGCTTGTCATAAACGGGCTGAGATAGCTTTTCAGCAGGATCATGGGAATCAGGCCAAGCAGGCAGATCACAACGCTTTCCCGGCTGTTTTTCAAAGGCCGGAACTGAATCCATGTTTTTTCGATATAACGGGCGATGATAAAGCCGATCATTTTGCCCAAGTCGCCGTAGCCGTCATTCATCATTTTTTGGGGGTCCATGATTAAATTACCTTCCGCGGTTAAATCCATGGGATAGGGCTTGAACGTGATATAAACAATCGCCGCCCAGCAGAAAATAAATCCGCCCAGCAAAAGCGTGTCTTCTTTTTCGGGGTGTTCGTCCAGATAAGCGAACAATTTCGCGGTCAGAATCAAACTGAGGGCGGAGATCAGCAGGGCCGTCAGGACATCCTGCGGCGTGTGTACGCCCAAATAATTTCTGGAGAATCCCGTTGTCAGGATAAATAACACCAGAATCACGGAGAGCCAGCGCGTGGATGGATTTTTCCAAGCATTCACAGCCGTGCCGCCGGCCAGCGGCGCGGCGGTTGTCGTGTGGCCGCTGGGGAAAGAATATCCGGTCGCCGTTGTAATGGAATCGCCGGCGGGGAGAACGCGGCTGTCGCGGATCCAAGGCCGGTACACGCAGGCGGTCAGTTTAATCAGCGGCGTCATGACCATGCAGAAATAATACGACACCAGCGTATAGAGGCCGCTTTTTTTATCCCGATTCCAGTAGTAAAACACCGGGAGCAAAATTAAATACGTCGTGGCGAACATGGACACCCATTCCATGAAGGGGGTCAGGGCGTCGTTGATATTATTCCGGAAGTCCTGAAGAAAGAGCAAATATTGAATATCCAAGATTTATCCCTCCTGATTGAATCGCCGCGCGGCGTTTTTATCCCGCGCCGACAGCCGCGCCGTCGAATATAATATCGCCGTTTTCCAGATAAGCGCCGAAAACGCCCGCGAGTTCAAAACTCACGTCCCGCGCGTCGGAGAAATCCAGATACCCGGTGTATTTCGCCGCGCCGGAATAAGAGCCTGTAATATGCCAGTTGTTTTCCAAGCCCGCCAGATACGCCGCGAATTCGGCGTTTTCCGTCTCCATGGATACGCTGAAACCCTCATTGTAAGTAGCGTCGCCGTTATCGTCCGTGACTTCTCCGGCCTTGTAGCCCGTGACGCGTACAGTCACTTCCGTTCCGTAAAAGTCCCGCATATCC
>CAJOQY010000201.1 GCA_905236835.1 uncultured Oscillibacter sp.
CGGCTGGCGCGGGCGTCGCCGTGGGGACAGGCGTCGCCGCGGGAATGTATGTCGGGGATGGCGTCGCGGTTGGCGTACCGGTGGGACTGGGCGTCGCGGTCGGCGTATCGGTGGGCGTCGGCGTCGCGATGGATTCCGACGGGGGCGGCGGAACTTCCGGCGTATACGCGGAATACGGGTTGCCCGCCGCGTTGTCTCCCGGATCGGCGGCGCGGATGGTCAGATTCCCGGAAGCGTAAGCGCTTTGACGTTCGCCGTATATCCGGAAAGTGAAAACCATGGGACGGTAAAAATCATCATCCGCGCGGAAGATCAGGCTGTCCAGCGGGAATTTCCCCGCGTTGGAATCGTCGAAATAGAAAGAGAACTGTTCCAGCAAAGATGTCGTCAGTTTGCGCTCCCCGGCGGACAGGCTGGCGGATTCTATCGGGGCCGTGGCGGTCAGGACGACGAAGCGGGGGGAATCCTGAAACGAACGCTGATAGAAGCGGCGGAAATCGTCGGGATTGAATGACACGCTCTGTCCGGGCTGGATTTCGTAAACGATGCCGCCCGCCCGGATCGCGTCGCTTGTCCCGGCGTTGATGTTATCGGACGCGCCGTCCGTATCCGCGCCGAACGCCGGGGGCGTTCCCGCGATGAGACACAGGATCAAAATCAACGCGAAAAATACGCCGGGATATGTCAACGCGTTTGGAAATTTCAGGAAAATCAATAACTTTTTCATGGGAATCCTCCATATGTATCAATCAAGAATTATATATAACGCGTTTTCCGGAAAATTGCAAGCGCGATTTCATGGAATTTGATAAAAATCCGGGCGCGCGAAAAAATTCGCGAATTTCCCTGTTGGCAAAACGGGTAAAATGTGATATAAATTTTTCGATATTACAGCCGATAAATTTATATAGGCTTGTTTGGATAAAAATAAAAAAATAAAAATATTTCATTTTGGAGGCGCTATGAACTGGTATCCTCTTTTTAACGCAATCCGCGTCGCGTTGATCGCGGCGGTTCTTGTGTTTTTCGCGGGAATATTCGCCGCGCGCCGGACGGGCCGTCTTTCCGGTCTTCCCCGGAGCGCGCTGGACGCCGTGTTTTCCCTTCCGCTGGTCCTGCCCCCGACCGTATCCGGCTGGCTGTTATTGCGTCTGCTGGGTCCCCGGCATTGGATCGGGATATGGCTTGAGAATTTATTCCATCTGCGCTTGATTTTGACATGGCAGGCCGCGATTTTACCCGCGTTTCTGGCGGCGTTTCCCATCATGTACCGCGTATCCCGGCGGACGTTTGACAATTTTGACGGGGATTTGTCGGACGCCGCGCTGACGCTTGGCCGTTCCGAGGCGTGGGCGTTCTGGATGGTTGAGATGCCGTCCTGCCGGAGAGCGTTATTGGCGGGCTTTCTGCTGTCGTTCGCCCGCGCCGCCGGGGAATTCGGCGCGACGGCGATGACGGCGGGCTATACGCCGGGCCGGACCGCCACGGCGTCAACGGCGGTCTATTATCTCTGGCGCGGCGGGGATCAGTCCGGCGCGCTGGCGTGGGTATTGGTGAATTTATTGATTTCATCCGGATTTTTATTGGCGGTCAGCCTTCTGGAAAACGGATGGTCCGGCTTTCATTTCGGATCCGGGAATGACGGGGAAAATGATTATGATGATTATCATGATTATGATTACGGAAACCGTCGTGACGAAACGCCGGAGAGAGACGAGAAATACGAGAGAGACGGAAGATATGAAAGATACGAAAGAGACGCGAGATACGAGAAAGACGAAAAATACGCGAGAGACGCGAGATACGAGAGAGACGAAAAATACGAGAGGGACGCGAGAGATATAAGACGCGACGGAGACGGCGGATACGAAAGAGGCGCGAGAGACAACGGAGAGCGGGAATACCGGAATCAGGATGATCCGCGCGGTTCGCGTGATTATGATAATAATAATGATAATAAATATAATAATTATAGTAATTATTATTATGAGCGTTTTGATTCCCGCGATCCCGCGTATGACAGAGACAGCCGCCGCGCGGAAGAGGATGAATATTATTCCTCATGGTAAGGCGGAACGGGGGGATTTTAAAATATCATGGAACTGAAAGCGGATTTTAAAAAGCGGATCGGCGACAGGCGGCTGGAAATCCGTCTGGACGCGGGAGAGGCGCAATTGGCGCTGCTGGGCGCGTCCGGAAGCGGGAAGTCCGCCGCCCTGCGGTGTATCGCGGGCGTAATGACGCCGGACGAGGGACGGATTTTATTAGGCGGAGAACCCCTGTTTGACAGTTCCCGGCATATTAATATACCGCCGCGAAAAAGACGGATCGGATTTTTATTCCGGAATTACGCGCTGTTTCCTTATATGACGGTTCGGCAAAATATTCTGGCGTCCGTGCGGCGTCAGGAATCGAAAATCCAGATCGCGGAGGAATATCTGCATATATTTCATCTGGAAAAATTATCGGATCAATATCCGGACGAGCTTTCTCTGGAAGAGCGATTAAAAACCGCGCTGGCGCGGATCATGGTGTCGGAGCCGGAGGCGATTCTGCTGGACGAACCGCTGGCCGCGCCGGATAGTTATTTAAAATTTCAATTGGAACAGGTATTATCCGACGCGCTGGCGAATTTCGGCGGGCCGATTATTCGGGCGTCCCATGACCGGGGGGAAGTCTATCGAAACTGCCGCTTTGTGTCGGTATTGGATAAAGGCGTCTCTCAGGACATCGTCACGGTTGACGGGCTGCTTGCCCATCCCGGCACGGAAAGCGCGGCGCGTTTGTCGGGATGTAAGAATTTTGTCAACGCGGCGGCGAGAGGCAACGCGATTTATATCGCCCAATGGGGCGTAACGCTTCGATGCGCGTATCCCCTGCCGCCGTTTTTATGGCGGATCGGCATCCGCGCTCATCAGGTGCGGATTTCGGACCCGGACCGCGTGAACGCGTTCGCCGTCACGGTGGAAAAAGCCATCGAGGACGTGTCATCCATGATCGTGTTGTTACGTCCCAACGGGGCGGCGCGGGACGCGCCGTTATTACGCATGGAACTGGAGAAAAGCGAATGGGTGGCTCTGCCGGACAAACGCCGCTTGACCGTCTCCATCGGCCCGCAGGATATTTTATTACTGCGCTGAAAGATAAAATTAAAATATAATATTTAAAAATATAAAATAAAATATAAAAATCCGGGACCCGTGACAGGCCCCGGATGTCGGGATTTATTCGGCTTCGTTCGCCCACTCGTCAAATAATTTCATCGTGGCGTCATAGGTTTTCTGTGAGATCTCCGGGAGCGAACCGCCCCACGCCTTTTCGGCTTCCTGAAAACCCTTGACAAACGCTTCCCGCATGGCTTCCGCCTTGGACGGATCCCCGCCCGTCAGCGCCTTGGCGTATGACACCAGACGCTCAGACGTTTTCTCCACGCTCCAGTAACCGCCGTCGGAAATCGCCTCACGCGCGGCGGCGCTGGTTTCCTCGTCCACGGAGAAATTGCCCTGCGCGATCTGTTTCCAGATTCCCTCGCCTTCCGCGATTTTGACGCCCTGCTTGTTCAGCATATCTTTGACGGTGTTCAGGAACTGGAGTTTATGCGTTTCCAATTCCTGTTTCAACTGGCTGACCAGCGCGGTGTCGGACTGATACGCCTTTTCCGTTCCGTCGGACGGCTCATAGCTGTCCGCGCGGGATTTGGCGGCGGCTTCTTCCGTCGTTTTGGCCTCGGCGTCGTCGACGCCGTCGGTCTTAGTGACGGCGGCGGACGCGCCATTGATACGGCCATAGCCGTTTCCGATTGTATAACCCGCGTAATTTGTGTGAATGCTCATGGTATCCTTACCTCCTTGAAAATCCGCGGACCGTTTCCGGTCCGGGTCCCCGGAATCCTTCCGTGGGCATATTATATCATATTTTTAAATATTCGCAAAGCCTTTTTTCCTGATATTGGCCGTTTTTTTTCTAATTTTTAAACGGCCTCGCTGAATCGCGGCGAAAATCCGGGAAAATCCCGTGAATCTCAAAAGCCGTCTTGCATTTCCCGCGCGAAACGGTTATATTTATTTATAAATTTTTTTATTCTATCATCATTCGCGGCGACGCGAACGGAACGGAAAGGAACGGGAAACCCATGGAAGCGCCGTATATTATCATGACAGAGGCGTCCTGCGAACTGACGCCGGAACTCGCCAAGCGCGCCGGCGTGGAAATCCTGCCGATGTCTTTCACCGTGGACGGCCAAACATACGCCCATTATACCGACTGGCGGGAATTGTCTTTCGAGGATTTTTACAACAAACTGCGCGGCGGCTCCGTATCGACCACGGCGGCGGTCAATGTGGCGGAATTATATCGCGCGATGGAGCGGCATTTAAAATCCGGACAGGATATATTATTTCTATGCTTCTCATCCGGATTGTCCAGCACGCGCGACGCCTGCGCGATGGCGGCGGAAGAACTGCGCGCGCAATATCCCGAACGCGTGATAGAAACAATCGACACGCTTTCGGCGTCTATCGGGCAGGGATTATTGGTTCTGCTGGCGGGACAGCGGCGTTTGGCGGGCGATACGCTCCAACAGACGCGCGATTTCGTGTTAAACACGAGATTACACGTCGCCCACTGGTTCACGGTCCAAGATTTGATTTATCTCCGGCGCGGCGGACGGCTGTCCATGGCGTCGGCGGCGGTGGGAACCATGCTGCAAATCAAGCCGGTTTTGAGCGTGGATCAGGACGGTAAACTCATCACAACAGACAAAATCCGGGGACGCAAGGCGGCGATCAAATCGCTCATCCGCCACATGGAGGAAACCGCCCTGCCGGAACAGAATATCATTTTCGTCGGCCACGCCGACTGCCCGGAGGACGCGGAAAGTTTAAAAAATCTCATTCTGGAACATTATCCGTCCTGCGAAGTCCCCGTTATTCCACAGGGTCCCGTGATTGGAAGCCATACGGGACCGGGATTCCTCGCGCTCGCCTTTCTCGCGTCCCATAGATAATATTTACATTACCAAATCCCCCCGGCGGTCCTTGGCGGACGGCCAACGCGCCGCCACCCCCCTTTTACTTGACAAAATCCCCCCGGCGCTGACGCGCCACCCCCCTTTTACAAGGGGGGCAATATAAGGGGAAGCGTAACCCACGAAAAGCCCCCCTTGTCATTCACTTGACAAAATCCCCCCGGCGCTGACGCGCCACCCCCCTTTTACAAGGGGGGCAATACAAGGGGAAGCGTAACCCGTAAAAAGCCCCCTTGTCAAAGGGGGGGAAGCCGCCGAAGGCGGCGGGGGGATTTCTTAATTGCCTTTCACCGCGATTCCGTCCATTGCCGGTACAGTTTCATCAATTCCGCCACGCACGCGCTCTCGTCGGAGCGGGCGGGATGGCCTTGGACAAAACCGTAAGCGTCCATGACAGCGCGGTCATTGTCCCGATGGGCTTTGCGCAGTTCCGGCGGCATGGCTATTTCGTCGTACAGATCGGCAAGACTGGCGTCTGGATAGATTGCGCGGGCGTCTAAAATCGCCTGTGCGGTCCGTTCGATTTTCGCCCGCTGTTCATCGGTGGGATTCGGCCACGGGAAGTTGTTATATACAATATCTTTTGAATAACGATAATCGCTTTTTAAGCGTCCGCAGACCGCTCTCATCCACGCCATATGAACATTAGATGTCAATACGCCGAAATGATATATAGTCGCGTTGGGGATAATAAAATTCAGGTCTGTGGAAATTGTATCTCCGTCAAAAAAACCAATTGGAATGTAGCGTCTGCGTTCAGAACTGACTTTTGGAACAATCAGGAAAGAATTGGGATTCAAAGTTTCTCTGAACAGCATGGGAGATTCAGCTAACTTTCGCCGTCCTTTATCAGGTGAAGCAAGGCGATCCGTTTTACACGCTTCAATCCGTTTCATCACTTCCGGCATTTTCCGTAATTCCGCCGGACTGACGCCAACAAGCCATAAACACCAGCGTTTTTTATTGTTGATAAATTCTTCCGATCCAATCAATTTTTTAATATACTTGACCGCTCCGGGTTCTTTCTTTATGAAGTCCTCATAATCTTTTGATTCA
>CAJOQY010000202.1 GCA_905236835.1 uncultured Oscillibacter sp.
CGGGGATTTCGGCGCTTCCCAGTGTGATTTCGTCCGTATCGACGCGGAATGTCACACTTTCAGACGACATATTGCCTGTATTAACAATATCCGCGCTATAAATCCGCGTACCGGCCTCTATGATTTTATCCTCCGTCTCAATCGCTTCAACGGCATAACCGAACGCGCTGTTTTCAATAGACAAAATCGCTTCTTTTTTTAAATTTATACCCGTCTCCGCGCCGTCATATTCCGCTGTAATAGATATATTTTCCGCGTCCGGCGTTTCTATACGCGCCGTTACGCTGGCGGACGCGCCTCCGGGAATAGAATCATAATAAACCGCTTCCCCGGCGTTTTCGCCGTTGATTTGAAATTTTACGGCGACGCCGTTTTCATGGAAAGGCGATATATCCAGCCCGGTATTTTTCAGCGTGGCGGTAACGGCGATCACATCGCCCGCTTTCGCGTAAAGATTATCAACAGAGATTATATTGTCAAGCTCTATATGACTGAACGGCGTATGAGTCACTTGAACCATACTGTTTTGGATTTTGTTTTCACCGTCGGCTTCTTTTGTTCTTTCTAAGATTTGTTGCTTTCCGGCGACCGCGAAAATTTTGCCGTCATAAGCAATCGCGCCAAGACCTGTATAAAATACATTTTCGCCGCCGTCAGTCAGAGCCACGGGCGCGGACCATGCCGCTTCTTCTGGTTCCCCGTCGTCTGTATTGTCTTTTTCGTTAGTATCAATATCCAGTTCATCCGTCGCGTTGAGAACCGCCGCGTAAATTTCACAGCCGTCGTGATTATCGGACGCGCTCCAGAGCAGATATATCCGCCCGTCCGGATTGACAAACGCGTCAAAATCCGTCAGACTGCCGCAACTGGCCGCCACATCCGCGGTTACATCTTCGGTCACAGCCGGAATCGTCGCGCTTCCCTTACTGTCCGGCGCGTCCAGCGTCACTTCCGGTTTTGTCACGCGCAGGATATAATATTCATTGCCGCCTTTCTTGATTTTTTCATAAAATTCATTGCGTATAAAATAACTGATATTCAAATAACGGATCGCGCCGCGTTCGCTTTCCTGTTCCTTTTCGCCATAGAACAAATAGGTATTGTTCGCGGAACGGGCGAATTGAGGCAGGGTATAACTTCCGCTTTCCGACGTAACGCGGATAATATGAGAAAAGCTGTCTTCGGAAAAGTTATAGATTTGCAGAAATACGTCCCTGTCGTCTGAAGTATCTAATAAGCCGTCCCAATCTATCGTATAGGCATACAGAGCAAGCCCGTTATAGCCAATGGCGCCGCTGTCGATGACGCGGGGCGTCTCGCCGCCGGAAGTATCAAGGCGCGTATCCAAACTGCGTTGTCCGTACCAGTTGGTCTTATAAGATTCAAGATAATCCCGCAATTCCTGTTCGTACTCCGCCGGGGTTTGATCTTCTTCAGGCGGGAATAAATCTTTCCAGTAATCCCCGATGTTTTGTAATTCCTGTTCGGAGTAGTCGTCGCCGGTATTACGCCATACGCCGGTTTTGCCGTCCGGATTATATTGATAAAATAAATAGGCGATTGAGGAATAAGCGGCGCCAAGATCGGTCAGAGCGTCCAAATCGACAAATTCAGTTTTGGAATAATATAAAATCACGCGGCCTGTCTCAGGGTCAAAAGCGGCTTTCGGCATGAGATCGGCGGAGAAATCCTCGTCCGTCGTATGGGTAAGCGTCTCGACTTCGCCGAAAGTATGACTTTCAATATCAAAAAACGCGGCTTGAATGTTCATCGCTTGGAGCATATCTTCCAACGTCGCGTCGTCCGGCAGAGGCTGATCGGCGGAGGACCACGCGACAAGAATCTGACCGTTGCCCAAATCTTGCGCGGTGGGATATTCATCTGGGGTTCCGTCGTCCAGAATCATTTCCGGTTCGGACCATTTGCGATCAGACGCGCTGTAAATAGAATAATACGCGGCGCGTTTATTGATATTATCGCGGTTTTCGCCGCCGTCGTCTATATAGACCATTAACAAATCGCCGTTGTTTTCAATCGGCAATAAATTAATATATAAATTATCATTCACGCCTGAACGCAGTTCTATTTCCTCGCTGCCTTCCGCGTTCATGAGAGCGGCTTGATTATCATCGCCTCGCCACGCGCTTCTATAGTCCAGATAATCACGGGAGGAAGGGCGGGCGTCTTTCAGGCTCATTGTCTCGGCTCCGGACAAAGATTGCAGCATTACATCTTGAAGCGCGGCGTTCAAAGTGGGTTCCACCTCGAAATCAAATCGAATATGATCGTCCGTCCCCGGCGTGTTAAATAATTTGATCGTTTGGATATTCAGATTTTTTCCCGCCGCCGCGCTGGCCGCCGCGTTGAAAGGCGTCTGGAATTTATAAATCGTGAAACCCGCCGCCTCGAAAATCCAGAAAATATCATACGTC
>CAJOQY010000203.1 GCA_905236835.1 uncultured Oscillibacter sp.
ACCGCTGGGTGGATTTCGACACCGCCCGCGCATACGCCGGACACGCTGATTTATATATCGCCGACGGCGCCGTCAGAATCGTCGAAATCGGGGGATAATCAATTATATCTATCTAACTAAAAAAGAGGGCGGGCATGACAAATCCCGTCCTCTTTTCGCTTGATTTTTTGATTTTTACCCGAATATAAGCCGGATTGATTTTTCGTTTTATTCGGATATGACGCCGCATTTTTCCGGAAATTTCGGATCGTCCCGCGTCAGCTTCAACAATCTGCAAGCGGGACCGGCGGGTTTATTGCGTCCGCTCTCCCACGCTTCCACCGTCTTGACGCTGACGCCCAAAAACGCCGCGAATAAAACCTGCGTCATACCGGCGGCGTTGCGGATATTTTTAATCTCATCGGCGTTATAAACCGCCAGAGGCGCCACCGAAACGCGCCGTGTCCTGAATTTTACTTTTCCCTGTTTGTACGCGGCAATCTCCTCAAGACCGAGTTTTAACTGTTCGTCTAAACTAATATTACTAATATTATCCATAATAATGCTCCATTAAATTTGAAACATATTAAAATACGTTCCATCCATGCGCTTTTCCATTCCGTGTGAAACGGAAAAGACTAATCAGAATAAATGTCTTTTATTATCTTTGCCATACGACTTAAAGATAAACGCTGTTCATCTGTTATATTATCTTGTTCACTCTTTAAATATACCGCCAGCAACCATGTCTGTGCGCCGCTTGGTATATCTAAATAGATCACTCTTACGCTTCTGCTTTTACTTCGGCCTTCTAAAGCGAATCTCACCTTGCGACAGCCGTTCGCATTAGAAATAACGCGTCCGATTTGCGGATTAGCCGAGATTTCATATTCTAATCGTTCCATGTCGTCATCAGTCAGCCCTTTGGAATACCAGCTTTTACGAAAAATATCAATCTCTATAAATTCCCGTGTCATGTGTAATCTCCCTTCGTTATGCCCCGCTGTCACGGGGATTTTTCAAGATTCATATCCGGATATATGGCATTATAGTCCTATCTAATAGGGCTTGTCAAGAGATTTTTGAAACTTTTCGGAAAAATTTTTTATATCTTGATTTTTATATATTTTAAGATTAAAATAAAAATTATTTGATAAATATTTTTTATAATTCTATATTATATCCGGAGATTATATATGATGTCAGATTCACGGGATTTGAAACAGGATTCAAAAAAATTTGAGGTCGTGTCGGAATACCGGCCCGCCGGGGATCAGCCGGAAGCGATTGAAAATCTGGTGTCCGGGATCCAAAACGGCTTGAAAGAACAGGTATTATTAGGCGTCACGGGATCGGGCAAGACGTTTACCATGGCGAAAGTGATTGAGGCCGTCCAGCGTCCGACGCTGGTTTTGGCGCATAACAAAACGCTTGCCGCCCAATTATGCGCCGAATTCAAAGAATTTTTCCCAAATAACGCCGTGGAATATTTCGTGTCGTATTATGATTATTATCAGCCGGAGGCGTATATTCCCCATACGGATACGTATATTGCGAAAGATGTCGCGATTAACGACGAAATCGACAGATTGAGACTCTCGGCGACGTGTTCCCTGCTGGAACGCCGTGACGTAATTGTGGTGTCTTCAGTATCTTGCATTTACGGCCTTGGCGAGCCGGATGATTTCGCCAATCTGGTGATTTCACTCAGAACCGGCATGGAATATCAGCGGGAGGAATTATTGCGCCGCCTTGTCGAGAACCGCTACGAACGCAATGACATCGCGTTCGAGAGAAATCATTTCCGCGTCCGCGGCGATACGGTGGAGGTTTATCCGGCGTATTACAAAGATCACGCCGTCCGGATTGAGTTTTTCGGCGACGAAATCGACCGGATCAGCGATTTCCATCCCGTGACGGGGAACGTCAACCGCAAATTAAGCCATGTGGCGATTTATCCCGCCAGCCACTATGTCACGACAAAGCCCAAAATGGAAAAGGCGATCCGGCAAATTCAAAAAGAATTGAATGAACAGGTTCAATATTTCACGGAGCGCAATCAATTGATAGAAGCCCAGAGAATCAGACAGCGCACGGAATATGATATTGAAATGATGCGCGAAGTGGGATATTGCTCCGGGATTGAGAATTATTCGCGCATTATCTCCGAACGCGCGCCCGGTTCCGCGCCTATGACGCTGATTGACTTCTTTCCGAAAGATTTTTTGTTATTCGTCGATGAAAGCCACGTCACGCTCCCGCAGGTAAGAGCCATGTACAACGGCGATCATATCCGGAAAAAAAGTTTAATTGATTACGGTTTCCGGCTTCCCTGCGCGTATGACAACCGGCCATTGAAATTCGATGAATTTGAATCGCGTATCGGACAGGCGGTGTTTGTCTCCGCCACGCCGGGGCCGTATGAACGCGAACGCGCCGACAATATCATTGAACAGTTGATCCGTCCGACGGGATTATTAGATCCCCGCGTGGAGGTCCGGCCCGTTACGGGACAGATTGATGATCTGATTCATGAAATCAACATCCGCGCCGAAAAATCCGAACGCGTGTTAATCACGACGCTGACCAAAAAAATGGCGGAGGATTTGACGGAATATCTGACAAACGCCGGGATTCGCGTCCGATATATGCACGCGGATGTCAAAACGATAGAACGTATGGAGATTATACGCGATTTAAGATTGGGCGAATTTGATGTTCTGGTGGGCATTAATTTATTGCGCGAGGGGCTGGACCTGCCGGAAGTGAGCATGGTAGCCGTCTTGGACGCCGATCAGGAGGGTTTTCTGCGTTCCGAAACGTCTTTGATACAGACCATGGGCCGCGCCGCCCGCAACGCCGAGGGCTTGGTGATTTTATACGCCGATCAAATAACGCCGTCCATGCGCGCGGCGATTGACGAAACCGCCCGCCGCCGCGCATTACAGGACGCGTTTAATCAAAAACACGGGATTGTCCCGAAAACGATTGTCAAAAGCGTCCGTGAGATACTGGAAATCTCGACGGAATCAGATGCAAACACGATCCGGGGACGCCGCAAACGCAAATTAAACGAACAGGAACGCGCCGCCGAAATCGCCAAATTAGAAAAAGCCATGAAAGAAGCCAGTAAAATGCTTGAATTTGAATACGCCGCCGTCCTGCGCGACAGAATCATTGAACTGCGCGGGGAAAATAAAAATTAAAAATCAATATCTTTCAGAAAAGAATCCCCCTTTTTATTTAAAACCTCATCCCCTGTCCCCGGACGGGGACGCCCAGTCCCTTAGAAGGGGAAGGGGAACACAATGGGAAGAAACGCCGCAAATTACGTTCCCCCTCTCCTTTTTAGGAGAGGGGGACAGGGGGTGAGGTTCACGTTTAAGCAAATGACATCGCGCTTATTCCCGGCGTCCCGCGATA
>CAJOQY010000204.1 GCA_905236835.1 uncultured Oscillibacter sp.
CGGGGAGACGGCGGTTTCTATATCGGCGCGGATCATGTGAATGGACGGCGCGCTTGCTTTTAATCGCACGCCGTAACGCCCGCCCTGACGCATGATTTCCGGTTCTTCTAATTTTAATTCATCCATGCCCGGAATGACGATTCCATAACCTTTTTCGCGGACATCCTGTAACGCGCCGGAAATTTTGTCATATTCTTTTTTGACGCCCGCCAGACGCGTTAATAAACTCATCAAATCGCCGTCGTCCGTGACGGTAAATCCGGACTGTTCGGATAGAGTTTGATAAAATAACTCGCGCGGCAATGTCAGACGCGCCTCAGCGATCCCCGTGCCAAGATCAATCGTATTGACGGACGCCTCCTGAATCGTCCCGCCGTCCCGGAGCGACGAGATCACGCTTTCCACTTCACGGATATGTTTCAAATGCGCCGCGCCTTCCCGTATCGCGTCATATAATCCGGTTTTGATCTCATGTCCCATGGGAAGCGCGTCCACCCACGGCGGGAGATAGAATCTCAATTCCCGCAACGGAAATTCATATAATACGCCTTTTAATATCCCCGCTACGGCTTCTTCGCTTAATTCCAAGCAATTCACCGGTACGCACTGGACGCCGTAACGCGAGGCAATATCTTTTGAAATCGCGATTGCCCTGTCATCCTCCGGATCGACGGAATTTAATAATACAATAAAAGGCTTGCCGAGTTCCTGTAATTCTCGGATAACGCGTTCTTCGGCTTCCAGATAATCCTCACGCGGTATATCAGATACAGTCCCGTCCGTGGTAATGACAATGCCGATTGTCGAATGTTCGGCGATCACTTTGCGCGTGCCGATTTCCGCCGCCTCCGTCATGGGGATTTCATAATCAAACCATGGAGTCGTCACCATGCGCGGCTCGTCGTCCTCAAACTGTCCAATCGCGCCCCGGACCATATAGCCTACGCAGTCAATTAATCTGACGGAAAACGACGCGCCGCCCTCCAATTCCACCTGCGCGGCCTCTTCCGGGACGAATTTCGGCTCCGCCGTCATGATTGTCCGCCCGGATCCGCTTTGGGGCAGTTCGTCCCGCGCGCGTTCTTTGCGATAGATATTATCAATATTAGGGATTACCTGCGTTTCCATGAAACGCTTGATAAACGTCGATTTGCCCGTCCGGACCGGCCCGACGACGCCGATATAAATATCCCCCGACGTGCGGGTCGCGATTGTCTGATAAATGCCGCTGTTCATCATTTTTCCCGTCCTTTCCGCTCCCGTGTTCCATGCCGCCGCGTGTGATAAAATATTAATATAAAATATTAATATAAAATATTAATATAAAATATTTAATATTATAAATATTATAAAATTAAGCGCGTTTGCGCGGAATCAGGAGCAGACGCGGAATTTCCCCGCCGTCCGTTGAATTTAAATTATTATTAATATTATTATTATTTAAATTATTATTTAAATGATTGGCGGCCTGAATATCGCCGACCGTGCTGTTATAGGCTTTCGCCAAATCCCAGAATGTTTCGTTGGATTCCAGTCCCCGCAGGACCAGTGACGGCGCGTTGGCGGTGTCAATCGGCGTTTCCGTGTCCAGTTCCGCCGCCGTGACGCAGGTTTCTTTTGATATAATCACGGATTCCAACAGGAAATCAACCGGGAATCTGACCTCAATCCCGCGATCCCCGACGCTTCCGCGCGGCTCCTCCGGACAAATCGCGCGCGCCGTAACAGCGCAATCCTCCGGCAGTTCCAGACGGCATCCCACTTCCACGCGCCGTTCCGCCGTCAACGCCGCGCCGCCCTCGTCACGATATAACGCCTGTATGGACGCGGCTGTCCGTAAGACAACGGCATCCCCCTCGCGTCCCGGCGTGACCGGCCCGCAGGTAATATTCAAAGCCAAAATCGAATCCACTACCACGCCGATTTCCAATAATTCCCGGACCGTCTGGCGGCGGGTAAAACAGTCATAGCTCCGCGTGATTTCCAGCGGCGCGGATTCATAACGTAAATGATATTTTGTCGAATATAAATCCGTCAGTAAGACCAAATCCCGCCGCTGTCTTAACAGCGCCATCGCGTATAAATACAGCGTCACGGAAATCTGATGTCCGTCCGGGTCCGCGCTGTCAATCCGCAGATCCCAGCCCGTCAAATCCACGCGCACGGATACCCACGCGCTTTCCGCGTCATTTCCCCGCGCGTCCCGCGTATCGCCGCCGCGCGCGTCCGGCATATCCCGCGCGTCCGTCCAGTGATCGACATCCATAATTTGAGAAAACGGCAGTTCCCCCGTACTGGAATAACACTCCCCGTCCTCCGCGCGATATAATATCGCGATTGTGAAAATGCCTTTGAAAATTAATTTATTGCCAATCATGCGCGTTTCGTTCACGGACGGCGTCACGCGCGTGGATAATAATTCCATCGCTCCGGGACGACCCGGCGATAAGGCCATATTATCGCTGAATGTAAATTCCCGCTCCGCCGCCTGCGTCAGTAAGACCGCTTTTTGATTTTCCAGACGCTTTTCCACCCGCCAGCTTTCGTCCGTCTCCGCGTCGGCGCAATAAATCAAAGGCCGTTTCCGGTATCCGGTCACGCGGGCGATTAATTTGCAATGCGTGAATAATTTCCGGGGATTTAACATTCTGACTTCCAGATATTCCGTTTCGACTTCCGCGTCTAAGATCTGACAGCCTTCGAGTTCCTGTCCCTCGCATTCGATTGTAAAGGGCAGGGCGAACTCCATTCCGCGGATGCCGCTTTCCCCCTCCGGGGTGTATAATATATTCACTTGCACCGATCCGCGCAGTTCCGCCTGTCCGTCGCGGGCTTCCCGGCTGTGTACGAATACCGTCCCGCCGGATGAAATCACGCGCGCCATATCCGGGCAGTAATCCGGCAGAATCGTTTCTTCCGTTTCTTCCCGCGTCAGGACCAGTTCCCCGCCCGCCTCATACGCGTCCGCGCCCGCTTTTTTTAATTCCAGTTCCATACCAGATTCCTCCCTGTTCCGGCGTTGATATTCTTCCCCTATCCTATGAAACGCCGGGGCCGGTTATGCCGTGCGCGTAAAATTTTGATCGGCGCTTGACAGGCATGATATAACATGAATATATAAAAATATATAAATATTAAAAATATAAAAAATAAATATCAAATCCGGCGAAACGAAAAGGGGGAACGCGTTATGCTGGCGGGCAAAACGGTATTATTAGGCGTGACAGGTGGAATCGCGGCGTATAAAGCGGCGGAATTGGTGTCTTTACTGGTCAAATCGCGGGCGTCCGTGGAAATTATCATGACGGAACACGCGCGGGAATTTATCACGCCGCTGACATTGGAACAGCTTTCCGGGAATCGCGTGATCACCGGGATGTTTGACAGGAATTTTGTCTATCAAACAGAGCATATCGCGTTGGCGCGGCGGGCTGATCTGGCGATCATCGCCCCGGCGACCGCGAATGTCTGCGCCAAACTCGCCCACGGAATCGCGGATGATATGTTGACGACAACAATCTTGGCCTGCCGTTGTCCGAAACTCATCGCGCCCGCCATGAATACGGCCATGTGGGAAAATCCCGTCACACAGGACAATCTTGATATTTTAAAACATTACGGATGGGAAATTATCCCGCCCGACGCGGGGCGGCTTGCCTGCGGGGATATTGGCGCGGGCAAACTCCCGCGACCGGAAGTTTTATTAAATTTTATATTCAAACAAATCGCCATGCCGCATGATTTGACCGGCAAAAAATTTTTAATTACCGCCGGTCCGACGCGGGAATTATTAGACCCCGTGAGATTTATCACAAATCATTCCACCGGCAAAATGGGATACGCAATCGCGAAAATCGCGATTTTACGCGGCGCGGATGTGAAATTAATTACCGGCCCGACGGAAATCAAGCCGCCCATGTTCGCGGACGCGATACCGGTTGTCACGGCGCAAGATATGTTTGACGCCGTCCGGGAGAATTATCAAGACGCGGATTTTATCTGCAAGGCCGCCGCCGTCGCGGATTACGCGCCGGAATTTTATTCCCCCGAAAAAGTCAAAAAACATGATGGGGAATTGTCAATCCCGCTCAAACGCACGCGGGATATATTACAATGGCTTGGGGAACACAGGAAGCCCGGACAGATTATATGCGGCTTTTCGATGGAAACGGAAAACATGATTGAAAACAGCCGGAAGAAATTAAACTCCAAGCGTATTGATTTGATCTGCGCGAATAATTTAAAAACGCCGGGAGCCGGTTTCGGCGCGGATACTAATATTATTACGCTGATTGACAGAAATCAAATTACCGAACTGCCGTTACAATCCAAAGAAGAAGCCGCCGGAATCATCATTGATTCCATGGCGGCGCTGTCCGAAAAATCACGGGATAATATATAATAAATATATAATAAATATTATAAAATCTTATTTTCAATCGCTTCTTTCGCCTTGCTTAAACTTGGGAAAATCCCGGCGCATTTTTGTTTCAGTTCCTCCGTAGGCTGAAACAAATCCGGAATCATGATTGTAACGCACCCGGCGGCGATTCCCGCCAGACTGCCCTTGACGCCGTCCTCAAAGACATAACAATC
>CAJOQY010000205.1 GCA_905236835.1 uncultured Oscillibacter sp.
ATATAAATATATAATAAAACGTGTGGAACGCGCGTCGGCGCGAGATAATATAAAATTTATAATTTCTCAGGAGGATATAATCATGGAGACCAAAAACGGCAACATAGCGGAATTGTCGGACGAATCGTTGGAAAACGTATCCGGCGGCACGACAAACCCGGAAGATTTGAACCTGATTATCAAGGATTATCGCGCGAAAAATCCCACCGGCTCCGTGGAAGATCTTTTGAATCAGATCACCACATGGCAGAGTTACTCTATCGAGACGGACGGCGATGTCCGCCCCTTCCGGTTTTTCTATGACGCGGACAGCAAGGAAATGAACTTTGTTTTGAACTATCTCAAAACGCATTTTTAAATCTGAAAGGAAGTTTATATTATTATGACGATTCAGAAGAACCAGACCGGCGCGGATTTGACGATTGCCCTTGAAGGCCGCCTTGACACGATGACGGCGCCCGAACTGGAAGCGGAACTGAAAACGGCGCTGGACGGCGTGGAAAATCTGACGATTGATCTGGCGTCGCTGGAATATATCTCTTCCGCCGGCCTGCGGGTTCTGCTGTCGGCGCAGAAAGTGATGGGCAAGCGCGGCGGCATGACGCTGACGAATGTCAGTGAAACCATTATGGAAATTTTCGAGGTCACGGGATTTGTGGATATTCTGACAATCGTGTGATTCACGCGCGGCGCGAAAAGCTGTCAACAGCCGGTAAGATTTCCGGGTGGAGGCGCGGCGGCGGAATTGGCCGCGCCTTCCCGTTTCCGCCCGCCGCGCCGGATCGGCGCGCTACATACGCGTTCTCGTCGGAAAATAAAATATGATAAAATAAATTTTGATTGAAAAAAATTGTAGGCTTATAATCAAATGAGGTGTAACGGATGAAACGCGGAAAAAAAGATATTATCGCCAGTATGTTTTTGCCCGCCGCGGTTGTGATGATTTTCACGCAGATGACAGGCGTGATCGCGAATATTATCGACGGCGTGATTACCAGCCGTTTTCTGGGGCCGGACTCTTATTCGGCTGTCGCCCTGTTCGGGCCTCTGGTCAATGTCGTGTTACTGCTGGCCGGATTTATCTCCATCGGCGGGCAGATTGTATGCTCTAATAAAATCGGAACCGGCGAACGGGACGAGGCGAACGCGGTGTTTTCGTTTTCCGTGTTTTTCGGCGTCGCCGTCGCGATTTTATTTGTGTTTTTCAGCATATTTTTCCCGGGCGCGCTGTTCCGGGTGTGCGGCGTCTCGTTGAGCAAGAGGCCGGAACTGTATGGACATATGCTGAGTTATCTGCGGGGCTATTTAATCGGCGTTCCGGCGGTGATTTTATCGCAGATATTCAGCCCGTTTCTTGTGATGGATGGCCGCAAAAATCTGGTGTCTCTTTCCGCCACGACGTTGTGTCTGTCCGACATCGCGGGGGATTTGCTCAACGCGCTTGTGTTTCACGGCGGCCTGTTCGGCATGGGGCTGGCGACTTCCGTTTCCATGTGGCTTCAGCTTTTGATTATGCTGTCCCATTTCGTCAGTAAATCCGGCTATTTTCGGTTTTCCGTCAAGGCGTTGAATCCCGCGCATTTCAAAGACATCGCGAAAAACGGATCTCTTTCTTTTATTAAGAAACTCGCGACGGTTCTGCGGGATCTCGCGACAAACCGGATTAATTTAATTATTACGGTCGGCACGGCGGCCATCGCCGCCAAAGGTATGCAGAGTGATTTAAATATGCTGATGTTCTGCGTCAGTATCGGCATTGGCAGGACGCTTTTGACAATTTCGGCCATGTATTACGGCGCGGCGGATAAAGAGGGATTGAAACGGGCGTTCGCCTACGCAATCAAACTCTGCGTCGAAATCGGCGGCGCGGTCAGCGTGGTCGTGTTTTTCGCGGCCCCCTTGCTGGCGCGGATTTACACGAATGATCCGGAAGTGCTGGAATTGTCTATATTCAGTATCCGCTGCATGGCCGTCGCGCTTGTGCCGGACGCTATCAGCGAGACGTTTCAGGATTATTTGCAGGGGATTCAAAACCGCAAAATGGTCAATGTCATGTGCTTTTCCGAACGGTTTTTCATTCCCGTGACAGTGACCGCCGTACTCGGCCTGATATTCGGGGCGAAAGGCATTATGGCTTCCGTCGCCGTGAGCGTGATGGTTTTGCTTATCGGGATGTTTATCGCGCTGTGCGTCCGGTGCAAGGGGATTCCCAGACGGCTGGAGGATTTCATGTTCCTGCCGGAGGACTTCGGCGGAGACGCGAAAGATAATTTAAACGCCCGGATTGAGACGATGGAGGATGTCATTCGGGAAAGCCAGCGGGCGGCGGAATTCTGCCGGAGCCATCATGTGGACGCGCGGCGCGCGAATTTAATGGCGTTATTCGTGGAGGAAATGGCGGGAAATATTGTCCGGCACGGAAAAGCCCGGAACAAAAACGGCGTTCTGGCGGATTATCGCCTTTTCGCCGATCAAGGGAAAATCTGCCTGAATCTGCGCGACTATTGCGAAGTATTTGACCCGATGAAATATCATGAGATTCATCAGAATGACAACGACGACAAGGGCGCGAATATCGGGATCAAAATGGTCATGAAACTGGCCAAAGACGTAAGATATGTAAATACTTTCAACAGCAATTGTCTGTTTATTTATCTGGAGGTGTGAAATATGCGGACGGAGACGGAGGGAAATCAGATCATCGCCTATCTGAACGGGAGAATCAGTTCCGCGAACGCGGGGGAAATCCAGAATGATTTATTGAATCTCATGACGGGGAATCCGGGGCGCGAACTGGTCATTGACGCCGGGGAGCTTGCGTATATTTCCAGCGCGGGACTCCGGGTTTTCATGCAAATCGCGCGGAAACAGGGCGATCATTTAACGGTTCGGAATGTCTTGCCGGAGGTTTATGAAATCTTTGACATGACCGGCTTCGTGTCGCTTCTGAATGTCCGGAAAAAGCCGCGCGAGTTCAGCGTGGACGGCTGTGAAATCGTGGGACGCGGCGCGATTGGCACGGTTTATCGCGTCGATGAGGATACGATTGTAAAAGTATATGAACTGCCCGACAGTATCGCGATGATTGAAAACGAACAAAAGCGGGCGAAACAGGCGTTTTTAAAGGGAATTCCCACGGCGATTTCTTATGATGTCGTCAAAGTCGGGGATAAATACGGATCCGTGTTTGAAATGCTCAAAGCGGAAAATTACAACGACGCGCTTCGGGACGCGCCGGAGAAAAAAGATGAGCTTGTCCGCAAATACGCGTATTTTATCCGTCAGATTCACGCCGTCGAAATGGAACGGGGCGAACTGCCGGAGGCGAAAAATGTTTTTATCGAATATCTTGAAAGCCTGCGTCAAATCCTGCCGGATGATTTATACAGCCGTTTATATGATTTATTAACATCCATGCCGGAGAATTTACACGCGATTCACGGCGATATTCAAATGAAAAACGTCATGCTCAACGGGGACGAGCCGCTTTTGATCGACATGGAGACGTTAAGCGTCGGGGACCCGGTTTTCGATTTGCAGGGATTATTTCTGACGTATAAATTATTTAACGAAGATGAGCCGAAAAATACGCTGGAATTTCTCGGACTGCCGGAAGAGCTGACGGATTTTATCTGGGAAAAGACGCTGGAATATTATTTTGACAATCGTGATGAAAATATAATCCGGCGCGCGGAAGATAAAATTAAA
>CAJOQY010000206.1 GCA_905236835.1 uncultured Oscillibacter sp.
ACCAATTCCGGCATCGACACCGTGGGCGTCCTGACCCAGTACCGGCCTTTGGAGCTGAATAGTTATATCGGCTCCGGCCAGCCGTGGGATCTGGATGGCAGTACCGGCGGCGTCCACATCCTTCCGCCTTACCAGACCGCGCAGGGCGCGTCATGGTTCAAAGGCACCGCCAACGCGATCTATCAGAATATCGGCTTTATTGATTTATATGACCCGGATTATGTCGTGATTTTGTCCGGCGATCATATCTATAAGCAGGATTATTCTGACATGGTCCGCGTTCACAAGCAGTCCAACGCCGTATGCACGATTTCCGTTATGGAAGTGCCTTGGGCGGAAGCCCCCCGCTTCGGCATTATGAGCGTCGATCAGGATGATAATATCACCGAGTTCGCCGAGAAGCCGAAACAGCCCAAGAGCAATCTGGCGTCAATGGGAATCTATGTGTTCTCATGGCAGCCCCTGCGCAAGTATCTGACGGAGGACGAAAACGATCCCAAGTCCGAGAACGACTTCGGAAAGAATATCATTCCCGCCATGCTGCGCGATCATCAGAAGATGGTAGCTTATCGCTTCAAAGGCTATTGGAAAGATGTCGGCACGCTGGAATCCCTGTGGGACGCCAATATGGACATGCTGTCCGACAATTCCGGTCTGGATGTGTCCGACGATTCTTGGCCGATCTACGCCCGCACGGTCAACGCGCCCCCGACGTGGCTGGCCCCGGATTCCAATGTCACGCACAGCGCGATTAACAGAGGCAGCGAGATTCACGGCGAAGTGGAAAACTCCGTGTTGTCGCCGAATATTAAAATCGGCAAAGGCGCGAAAGTGGCTTATTCCGTCTTATTGCCCGGCGCTGAAGTGGACGACGGCGCCGTGGTCGAATACGCGATTGTCGGCGAAAACGCGAAAATCGGCAAAAACGCGAAAATCGGCGGACGTCCGGAAAATCAGGAAAACCCGGATGCTTTCGGCCTGACGGTCTTGGCTCCGGAATGCGTGGTTGAGGACGGACGGACTGTCGCCCCGAAAACCATGCTGGATGTAAACGGCAAGGAGGTATCGAGATGAACGGACTGCACGGGATTATTTTCGCCAATGAGGACCGGGCCGGTCTGAAAGAACTGGTAGGTCCCCGCTGTTCCGCGTCGATTCCCTTTGGCGGACGTTATCGCGCCGTCGATTTCCCCCTGTCGAACATGGTCAACGCGGGCATTACGGATGTCGGCCTTGTCACGCACGGACAGTATCAGAGCTTATTGGATCACGTCGGCACCGGCAAGGCGTGGGATCTGTCCCGCAAGCGCGGCGGTTTGGCTTTCCTGCCCCCGTTTAATACCGACGGCGGCAAAAATATCATGCCTTATCGCGGCAACGTGGAAGCGCTGGCGGGCGTCCGGTCTTATTTGGATACCATCCGTCAGGATCATGTGGTATTGACGGACGGCGATCTTGTCGCCAATCTGCCGATCAGCGAAATTTACGAAGAACATCTCAGAACCGGCGCGGATATTACGATTGTCGTCGGCAATGACAGTTTCTCGATTGATGACGGGACGTATTTTGAACTGGATCAGGACAACCGCGTCCGGGAAGTTCTGGTGCATATGCGCAACCCGAGAGGTCATCGCGGATTGGATACGTTTATTATCTCCACGGAGCTTTTGAAATCCCTTGTGGATGACTGCACCGGCAAAGGCCAGTACAGCTGGCGGCGCGCCGTGTTGCAGGCCCATAAAGATGATTTAAAATTACACGCGTATATTTTCAACGGCTTCGCGGCGCAGATCCGCTCTGTAAAAGAATATTATGATCGCAGTATGCAGTTATTAGACCCCGCTGTCCGGTCGGATTTATTCACGCCCCGCCGCCCCGTTATGGCGAAATCGGCGGACAAACCATCGGCCTATATCGGCCCCGAAGGCCGTATGATTAACTCTCTGATCGCCGACGGATGCCGCATTGAAGGCACGGTTGAAAATTCGATCTTATTCTCCGGCGTGACTGTTGAGGCCGGCGCGAAAGTGGACGGCTGCATTCTCTTCCGTGACGCCGTTATCCGCAAAGACGCGGAAGTCAGCTATGTGATTGGCGACAAAAACGTGGAAATTCTGGAAAAACGCCGCTTAATGGGTTATTCCACGCATCCGCTGATCCTCGCCAAAAACAGCCGGGTATAAAATTATATAAATTTTATTATATAATTTTATCATTTCCCGGAATATAAAAAAATATTTCAGATAAGATATAAAAAATCAAAACGAAAAGCGGCGGCGCCAGTGAACAACCGGCAGGATTTTATGACTCTGGCGGCGTGTCCGAATTCGGACGCGCCGTCAGAAATACGCGGTCCGGGTACGGAGCGGGTACGTTCCGTACTCAGGATTCTGCTTGGGCGTCCGGACGGCCCGGAAAACGCCCGGAATCAGGATTCCTATTCAAACGCGGACGCGTCACATGAAAACGCGGATTTCAATCCGGACGCGATGACAAAAAGGAGTGTCCCCATGAAGATTCTATATGTTACCAGCGAGGCCGCGCCCTTCTGCAAGACCGGCGGCCTCGGCGATGTAGCCGGCTCCCTTCCCGCGGCCCTCGTCGAAGAAGGCGCGGAAGTGGCCGTGGCTTGCCCTCTGTACCGGCGGGTACGCGAGAATTTCGGCGATCAGTTGAAATTCGAGTGTTATGATTATGTGGATTTGGCGTGGCGGCATATTTACTGCGGCCTGTTTTCGCTGGAGCAAAACGGCGTGATCTGGTATTTCTTCGATAACGAACAGTATTTTGATCGCCCGGATCTCTATGGCTATCTCGACGACGGGGAACGCTTCGCGTTCTTCTCCCGCGCCGTTGTCCGGATGCTTCATCATCTGGCATTCTGGCCGGAAGTGATCAACGCCAACGACTGGCAGTCCGCGCTCGTTCCCGTCTATCTGAAAGATGACGGCGTCCGGGAAGAACAGTTCCGCGCTATCAAAACCGTCTTTACGATTCATAATATCGAATATCAGGGCAGATTTAATCCGTAT
>CAJOQY010000207.1 GCA_905236835.1 uncultured Oscillibacter sp.
ATATTTTTTATAATTTATATTTCCGGGCGTTTATCCTTTCGGATGATATTCCGCGCAGGCGCATTTCTTCCATTTCAGGCCGCTCCCGCACGGACACGGATCGTTCCGGCCAATTTTGGGCGTTTTACGTTTTTGCGGCTGTTTTTTCGGCGCGGTCCCGTCGCCGCCGACATTTTCCGTCATGGCGCGGGCTACCCGTTCCCGCTTGACTTCCTCATCTTTTTTGACCCGGATCGCGAATAATCTTCTCACGGTCTCGTCACGGATCGCCGACACCATGTCCTCAAACATCTGGAAAGACTCGCGTTTATACACGTCCACAGGATCGTTATTGCCGTAAGCCTGCAATCTGATTCCCTGTTTCAAATCATCCATCGCGTCAATGTGATCCATCCAGTATTCGTCCACCACGCGGAGCATGACGACGCGTTCCAGTTCCCGCATTATGACCGGCGTGACTTCCGTTTCTTTGTCGGCATACGCGTTTTCCGCCGCCTGTATACACGCCTTCGTCAATTCCCCCTGAGCGGATATTTGATTGACATATAACGCCGGATCCACCGCGCCGGGACGGAAATACATACCCTCTAAACTCCGTAACGCTTCCCGCGCGGCGTCCTCCCCATCATGTTCGCTATAGGCCAAATTAATTTGATTTTCAACGGAATTGCGCAGCATATCCAATATCGTGTCATGAATATCTTTGCCGTCCAATACCTGACGGCGCTGTGAATAGATAATCTCGCGTTGTTTATTCATAACATCGTCATATTCCAAGACGGATTTACGCGACTGGAAGTTCCGGGATTCCACTGTTGTCTGGGCGTTTTCAATCGCCTTTGTCAGCATTCTGTTTTCAATCGGCGTATCTTCGTCAAGATCAAAACGATCCATCAGATTTGTGATTCTGTCCCCGCCGAACAGACGCATTAAATCATCTTCCAGAGAGATATAAAATCTTGTCTCGCCGGGATCGCCCTGCCGTCCGGCGCGGCCTCTTAACTGATTATCAATCCGGCGGGATTCATGCCGTTCCGTGCCGATGATAAACAATCCCCCGGCGTTGACCACCTGTTCCGCCGCTTCCGCCACGATTTTTTTATGAAACGCCATTTTTTCGGCGAATAACGCGCGGGCGTCTAAAATTTCCTGATTGTCCGTATCGGCGTAGCCTGTGGCGTCCACGATTACATCTTCCGCGTATCCGGCCTTGACCAGATCCGCGCGCGCCAGATATTCCGCGTTGCCGCCAAGCATAATATCCGTGCCGCGTCCGGCCATATTCGTGGCGACCGTCACCGCGCCGAATTTGCCCGCCTGCGCGACGATTTCGGCCTCTCTCTCGTGATTCTTCGCGTTTAACAAATTATGCTTGATCCCTTCACGGGCCAATAATTTAGATAATAATTCATTCTTTTCAATCGAAACGGTACCGACCAGAACAGGCTGTCCCTTGGCGTGGCATTCTTTGATTTGTTCAATCACGGCGCGGAATTTTCCGGCTTCGGTTTTATATACCACATCATGATGATCCGTCCGGGCGTTCGGTCTGTTCGTCGGGATTTCGACTATATCCAGATTATAAATCGTCCCGAATTCTTCCTGTTCCGTCATGGCCGTGCCGGTCATGCCGGATAATTTGTCATATAATCTGAAATAATTCTGGAATGTAATCGTCGCCAGCGTTTTATTTTCGCTGTTGACATTTACATGCTCTTTCGCCTCAATCGCCTGATGCAGGCCGTTGGAATATCTGCGCCCGAACATCAGACGGCCCGTGAATTCGTCTACAATAATGACTTCGCCATCTTTGACGACATAATCCACGTCGCGCTTCATGATTCCATGCGCGCGCAGCGCCTGATTAATATGATGCGAAATCGTCGCGTTGGACGGATCCGCCAGATTTTCCAAATGGAAAAATTCTTCCGCTTTGGCGATTCCGTTCGCCGTCAATGTCGCGGTTTTGGCTTTCTCGTCCACCACATAATCCGCGTCCGGCGGGACTAAATCTTCTTCTTCCTCTTTATTATCCACTTGGATGACGGCGTGTTTTTTCATCCGCGCCACCAGCATTTCCGCCATGTCGTATAATTGCGTGGATTTTTCGCCCTGTCCGGAGATAATCAGCGGCGTCCGGGCCTCGTCGATTAAAATCGAGTCCACTTCGTCCACAATCGCGAACGAATGCCCGCGCTGTACCAGTTCGCGCTCATAGATGCACATATTATCGCGCAAATAATCAAAGCCCATTTCATTATTGGTCCCATACGTTATATCCGCGTTGTAGGCGTCCTGACGCTCTTTTGTGGTCAATCCATGCACAATCAAGCCGACTTTCAGGCCTAAAAATCTATGCACTTTGCCCATCCATTCGCTGTCGCGCTTGGCCAAATAATCATTCACCGTCACAATATGGACGCCTTTTCCCGCCAGCGCGTTCAAATACGCCGGAAGGGTGGCGACAAGCGTTTTGCCCTCGCCGGTTTTCATCTCGGCGATACGGCCTTGATGCAGTACAATTCCGCCGACCAATTGCACCCGGTACGGACGCAGACCCAATACGCGATCCGCCGCCTCTCTGACCGTGGCGAACGCCTCGGGCAGAATATCATCCAGCGTCTCGCCGTTTTCCAGACGGTTTTTAAATTCATCCGTTTTCGCCTGTAATTGCGCGTCCGTCATGGCTTTATATTCATCCGCCATTTTCTCGATTTTATCCACAACCGGATAAATGCTTTTCAATTCTCTTGAACTGTAATCGCCGAATAAACGCTTAAGCAATCCCATTCCGTTCTATCTTCCTTTCGTTCGATTTTATAAAATCATAAAATTCATGCCGCCTGACAAGGCGCGGCGGCTGCGTATAGATTATCATAACAGCCATAGCATAATATCACACCCGCCGCCGGATTGCAAATCAAATCCGCGCGGCGGGATAAAATTTTACATTTCGAT
>CAJOQY010000208.1 GCA_905236835.1 uncultured Oscillibacter sp.
CGAGCAGTTCCTCCGGGAAATACTCGTCGCCCTGATCATAGGGAATGACCATAAGGGTTTCCCCGTAACAGTAATAAAACGTCATTCTCAATTCCGGGTCGATATTGACCAGCATGGAGAGAATGCCGTGCGGACAGCCGCGCAGATTGGATCGGATAGTCTGTTCGTCCGTGGATGAAAAAGTGTCCAGACTTCCGGGATGTCTGTGCCAGAATCCCAGAAAAGTCAGGGGAAATTGATAATAATTTCGGACGCGTTCCGTAATGCGGTTGACGTAATTGACATCCAAATGGAAAGCGGCGGGAGAGTGCACGGTGTTCAGCCCGGGATCGATGCAGTCCGTGACAAACCAGATTTTATGATAAGCGTTGCCCAGAAAAACGCCTCCCGTCTCATTCTCACCGTTCCGCAGAACTTCGGAGATAATCGTCGCGTATGCCCGGCTGGACAGAAATATATATTTGCATCCGGTGTGATTCCAGTCATACGGCGCTATGCGCATACGGGGATAACGCTCGGGCAAGAAAGAAAAAATTGGCATGGGAAGCTCCTTTCCGTCGGATACGGATTCCGTCAAGGGAATGAATTTTGATTTAGGGAACCATGAGATGTCTGAAAGCGGGTTCGTCGCACCAGTTGTTCCATACTCTTTTGTCTTTCATGCCGATTTCAAAATGCAGCGCCCAGTCCCCGGCCCACGAGGCGACCTGTACGGCGGACGCGATTTTCTCTTTTCCGTCGGAAACGTCGTCTCTGGTTCGCGTACAGAGATATGTGTATTTGCTCCCGTCGGAATTGGAGCCTGACAGCAGATGGGGGACGCCGGCGTAGCCGTGAGCCGTCGCCCGTTCTCTGATTTGTTCCAGCGTGGGATGTTTCAGGAGGATCACGCGTATAGAGCCGCCGAAATCCCGGTTATGGGGATGGTCTTTCATATAGCGCAGCATAAACTGCCACGGCTCAATGCCCTGAATGATTTGCAATTCGATTACCCAGTACATATCGCCGGACTGGGGCATGAAGCCGTATTTCGCTTTGGGATGACGCTTGCGCATATTGGCGACTTCGGCGCGGAACAGGGCGGGATTTTTGGCGTACCATTGATCCTGACGATCCTGATTCCGGGGCGGGGACGCCGCGAAAGCGCCGTCTGAAATCTTCGTGTAATTTCCGGGGCCGCTGACTGTGTCTCCGAGGCGGATCACGCCGTCCGGATCCATAAAGATTTCGTCGTCGTCATCGAGCATGGCCTCCGCGATTTTATCTATCAGTTCGCCGTCGGTATCGCCGCCTGCGAAAGCGCCGTCTGAAATTACAGTATTATTGCCGGGTCCGTCAATCGTATTGCCCAGATGGATCACGCCTTCCGGATCCATGACAAGTTCGCCGTCGTTATTAAGCAGGACGTCGGCGATTTTGTCCGTGAATTCGCCGTCCGTGAGTTCGCCGTCCGAATCGGCGCGAGCCGGCGCGTCGGCGAATATGTCCGGAGAATCGGACGGGGAACGCTGTGAAAAAGACGATCTGAAAATATCCGCGGTCATAAGAAAAGCTCCTTTCCATGGGATAATAATTGATAATTAAAATAAATTAAAATATGATTTATAATATTTTAATTCCGGGAAACGGCGAAAGCCACGTCTTCTTCAATAATTTCGGACAGAGCTTCCGCCGACGGATTTTGCGATCCGGAGACGCGCTCCGCCTGCCGGTTGATAATTTTCTCAAACAGATTGCGGACAAAACGCCCGTTGCTGAAATTGTCGCCGCCGTTTTTTTCCGACTCAATCGCGTGAATCGCGAGTTCTTTCGCCGCCGGAGTCATGACGTACCGGAAACGTCGACAGAGAGAGTCCAGAATTTCAGCCAGTTCCGGCACGGAATAATCCTGAAAAGTCAGGATATTGCTGAAACGGGATTCCAAGCCGGGATTAGATCTGAGAAAATCCCGCATCGGTTCCGGATACCCGGCGGCGATGACAACCAATTCGTCGCGGCGATCCTCCATATTTTTTAAAACCGTGTCAATGGCCTCCTGTCCAAAATCGGATCGGGTATCATCATACAGGGTATAGGCTTCGTCTATAAATAATACGCCGCCCGCGGCTTCGTCTATCGCCTCCTGCGTTTTTAAAGCCGTCTGCCCGACATATCCGGCCACAAGTCCGGCGCGGCTGACTTCTTTTAAATGCCCTCTCGGAAGCAGACCGACAGACTGGTAAATCTTCCCGATTAAACGGGCGACCGTGGTCTTTCCGGTTCCGGGATTGCCCTCAAAAACCATATGCAGGCTCATCGGCGAAACGGGGAGACCCTGTTCCATACGCAGACGGTTATTGCGCGCCATATTGACCTGTCTAGATATAAACGCTTTGACTTCGTTCAAACCGCACAGGGCGTTTAATTCAGACAAAAGCTGTTCCGTGGACGCGTCCTCCGGCGGCAGTTCTTTCGTAATGTTCTCCGGAATATCCTCTGGCAAGAACAAAAGCCGCTCCGATTCGCCGTACAAGACGCCGGATTTCTGACAGCGTTCCAGACGGAGCGCGTTCATTTCCTCCAAAAGGCGTTCCATGCGGCCCGCGTTGCCGGTTTGATCCGTGCGGGAAATATAAATATATTCGCACACGCGGCGCAGCAGGGCGGCGCATTCGTCCGACATGGTCAGCGGCGGCTTGTGGCGCGCCATCATTTTGGACAAAATCTCGAACAGCTGCAGGCCGGTATAGTCATTCAGGCGCAGAATCTCAAAACGCCGCGCCGCGCCGGGATCCAGTTTCAGAAACTCGTCCAGCCGGTTCGGGTAGACGGCGAAAACCGCCATAAACGGATGTTCGCGATCCGTCAGAGGATTTAAAAACGCTTTCAACGCGCCCGCGCCGTCAAAATGATCTGTAATTAACTGGTGCGCCTCGTCCACGAACAAGAGCCCTTTTTGATCCCGCGCCTGTTTGATATATTCCAGCGCCTTTTCCTGCGAACCGCCCGCGAAGCCGCTCGCCAAAGCGCCGGCGGAGATTTCAATCGTCCGCGGGGTTCCCAAAAGATGAAAATGATAATAAAGCCGGGCGAGTATGCCGGCGACGGAAGTCTTGCCGGTTCCGGGATTGCCCGTCAAAATAATCGGCCTGAGATAAATATCGTCCTCGCTGCCGCCGTGATAGAGCCGTTCTTCGATTTCACGGGCTTTCGCCATGAAATAATTCTCGATTTGCTCCATGCCGACGAAACGCTCCCGGATATCGTGAAGAATCCGGTTCAGCGAGTGTTCCGCGTCGGACGGGACGAACCATTCGTGATTGACCTCCCGCGTATAAAAGCAATCTTCCGTAACCGAACCGCCGGACGATTTGCCGCAGGCGGCCAGCGCGATTTTTTCCATCGCGGCGGCGTTGCCGAATCTCTGGCGATCCCGTTCCTGATAGACCCGGCTGACGAAACAGGACAATGGGGACGATGTCGCGCCCGTTTCCCATTCGCGTTCCCGCGTAAGATCATCATCCAGCCGACAGTGTAAATTTTGGACGGCGTTTTTCAATATCTCTTCCAGCAATTCGGGCGGATAGTCCTGTATCATAATCCAATTCGCGTCGCCGAACCGGCGGGCGAAGCCGTCGTCCAGTTTGAAAACGTCTCTCATTTCTTCCTCATACCCGGCCAGTATCACGCAA
>CAJOQY010000209.1 GCA_905236835.1 uncultured Oscillibacter sp.
ACTCGCGTTTTCATCCGCGTCTGAATCTGAATCCGCCTCGGCGTCCGCGCTCTCGTCGTCGGCTTCTTCCGCGTCCGCGTTTTCACTCGCGCTTTCATCCGCGTCTGAATCTGAATCCGCCGCGGCGTCGGCGTCCTCCTCTTCTTCCGGCTCCACAAATGTTCCGTCAAATCTGACGGATTCATAATTGACTAAATCATAATCATTGGGGGAAGCGTCATAAGCCGCCGCCAGTTCGTCCTCCGTGTACGCAATTCGGCTTTCATAGGCTTCGTTATACGCCTGAGACTGGAGCAGACGCAAAAGCTCGGCGCGGTATATCCGTTCCGTCATGACCGCTCCAAATATGGACTGTAAATAGCGCCCGTTCGTAACGCCGTTGCCGCGCGCGGCGGATGTCAGATTTTCCATAGCCTCGTCCAGTTCCTCCTGTACGCTATCGGGCCATGTGAAATTCTCTTCCCGCGCCTGTTCCAGCGTGTTTTGAACGGTGGCGATCTGTTCCAGACCGCGATTGAGAAAATATTCTTTCCAATTCGTTCCGGCTTCCACGTCCAGAAAACTCGCGGCGGTGTCGTTGATTTCCTGACTGTCCAGAGGCATGGAAGTATCCAGCCCAAAATAACTGAGCAGTCCGCTCCACTGGTTGGCGAATGTCATATACGCGTTGCGATAGTAAAAAGAAACCTGCGCGGCGCTGTAATTCCGCCCGTCCACGGTGGCGGCGGTGGCGGACCGCGCGATAATATTCGAGTTCCAAAGTATTGACGCGACAATGGCCACCGCCAGCGCGACGCCAATCGCGCCGTACATCAGGCGGCTGCGCTGTTCCTCTTTCCGCATTTGCGCCTCACGGGCGGTCTTGGGCGGCGCGCCGGCGGTTTTTCGATGTTGTTTTTCTCTTGATGCGCTCATGATTAATTCCGTCCTCTCCTCTGTTTGCGTGTGTTCCGCGTTGATCGCGTTTCGCGCTTTCGGCGTCGAAACGCGGCTGTTATTATATCCAATCCCGCCGGAATGCGCAAGTCCCTTTTTTGTCCGTCCGGCGGCAAATCTGGAAAAATCAGCGTTCTATTTTGACCAGTTTGTATACAATACTGCCTCTGGGGGCCTCGACCGTGACAGTGTCCCCTTCTTTCGCGCCCAAAAACGCCTTGCCAAACGGGGAATCTTCCGAAATAATTCCGTTCATGGGATCCGCTTCCTGCGAACCGACGATTTTATACGGCGGCAGTTGTTTTCCGGACGTGTCCTCCACCGTGACAACGCTTCCAATCGTCACGACGTTGGACGGAGCCGCGTTTTCATCGATGATCACGACGTGCTGTAAAATTTCCTCCAGTTCGGCGATCCGGGAATATAATTTGCCCTGTTCGTTTTTCGCCTCGTCATATTCGCTGTTTTCGGACAAATCGCCGAAGCCTCTGGCGACTTTGATCTGTTCGGCGACTTCATCGGAACGCGTTGTTTTTAAATAAACCAGTTCTTCCCGCAGTTCTTCCGCGCGGGACTCGCTCATTCTGTATTCTTTGTTCTGCGCCATATGAAAATATATCCTTTCATGATAATATTATTATAATTTGCCGCGCCGGGATTGTCAAGCCGGGCGGGGATTGGCGGACGCCTGTCAGGCGTTTTCCGGCAAATCCGGCGAGATACCGGACAAATAGCGGCGGAGCAGGTCAAACGCGTGATTGGCGGACAAATCCCGGATCAAATCCCGCGGGCGTTTCCCCAAACGCAAAGCCCGGCAATATACGCCGTCGGGCGTCGCGAGACCGACATAGACAATCCCGACAGGGACGCCGCGTTCGTCCGGGTCCGGACCCGCCACGCCCGTGACGGACACCGCGCAATCCGCGCCCGTGATTTCACGCGCCCCGCGCGCCATCGCCCGCGCCGTCCGTTCCGATACCGCGCCATGCGTATTTAATATCTCTTCCGGGATATTTAATATTTTCCGCTTGATTTCCGTCCAATAACTCACAACGCCGCCTTTGTATACAGCCGACACGCCCGGAATGGCCGTCAGTCTTTCGGCGATTCGTCCGCCGGTACAGCTTTCCGCCGTCGCCAGCGTGAAATTTTTGGATTTTAATAATTCCACGCACGCCCGCTCCAGATTTTCTATATCGACGCCGTAGATAATATCGCCTAATTTCGCCCGGACGGATTCAATCACGGGGTTTAACATCTCCCGCGCCTGTTGAAGATTTTCCGCCCGCGCCGTCGCGCGCAGTCTGACTTCGCTTGGCTTGGCATACGTCGCCAGCGTGGGATTTTTCATGGACCGCATATCTTCACGCAATAATAATTCTATCGCGCTTTCGCCCATGCCGAATGTCATTATATCACATGATAAAATCACGCTGTCCGACAGTTTTCTTAAATACGGCAGCGCGTAATTGTTTAACATCGCGCGCATTTCAAACGGCGGTCCGGGCAGCATGAGAATATCAATCCCGTTTTGTTTGAAAGCGCACCCCGGCGCGGTCCCCGCGGGATTATCAAATATAACGCAGTCTTCCGGAAGCCATGCCTGCTGTTGATTATTCTCCGGCATTTTCATATGCCGGTTGCGTTCAAATTCTTGTTTGATATTCTCTAAAATCTCCGGATGAAAGATCAGATTTTTATTGAAAAATTCGCTGACGGTTTCTTTTGTCAAATCATCATACGTCGGGCCGAGGCCGCCGGTCGTGATAATCACATCCGCGCGGCGGCTCGCGGTTTCCAGCGCGTCGCGCAGCCTCTCCGGATTGTCGCCAACGACCGTATGCCAATAGACGCCGATCCCAAGTCCCGCCAGCGCCTGAGACAAGTCCCGCGCGTTTGTGTTCGTGATATTGCCGAGTAACAATTCCGTCCCGACCGCGATAATTTCAGCTTTCCGCGCCATTTTATCCCCCCTGTGATTTCATGATTTCACACGTTCGCGCGTTAATTTTATATATTTTTATATATTTTTCACGCTTTGACAATCACGCGTTCCGCGCCGGACAGGGATTCCCCGCACAGCGCGTCGATATTTAATACGGCTTCCGCGTCACGGACGGATTTTAAATCAGGCCGCGTCGCCGGACGCCGGGGCGTGAATACCGTGCAGCAATCCTCATAGGGTAAAATCGAAATATCATAAGTCCCGATCTCATGCGCCATTTGAATAATTTCAACTTTATCCATGCCGATCAGGGGCCGGAATATCGGCATCGCCACGACATCCCGCGTCACGCGCAGCGCGTCCATGGTCTGACTTGCCACCTGTCCGAGGGATTCTCCCGTGATTAACGCTTTCGCGCCGGTTTTCAACGCCATTTTCTCCGCCAGACGCATCATGAAACGGCGCATAATCAAAGTAAAATACTCCTCCGGACAGTTTTTCCGGATTTCCTCTTGAATCCGCGTGAAGGGCATAATATGCACAGGCAGACGCCCGCAGTACGGCGTTAAAACCTTGGCGAGTTCCAATACTTTATCCAGCGCCTGCCGCGACGTATACGGCGGAGACACGAAATGAATCATATCCAGTTCCACGCCGCGCCGCGCGAGCATATAAGACGCGACAGGGGAATCCAGCCCGCCGGATAACAAACTCATCGCGCGCCCGCCCGTGCCGACGGGCAGTCCGCCCGCGCCTTTCGCCGACGGCGTGTGGACATAGGCCGCGCGTTCCCGGATTTCGATATAGACAATTAAATCCGGATTGCGCACGTCCACGCGGACAGCCGGAAACGCTTCCGCGAGGCGTCCGCCGATCTCCCGGCTGATTTCAATTGAATTCATGGGAAAATTTTTGTCCGCGCGTTTGCTTTCGACTTTGAAAGACCGCGCGTTTTGAAATTCTTTTTCCAGCGCGGTTTTCGCCGTGATAAAAATACTGTCCATATTTTTTTCGCACGGACACGCCCGCGCCACCCGCACAACGCCGAACACCTGCCGCGCGGCCTGATACGCCGCGTCCATGTCGCATGAATCGTCCAGCGGCTCGGCGTAAATCGTGCTTTGGCGTATCGAAATCTGGAATCTTCCGCACTTGCGCAGACGGCGCGCCGCGTTGGACATCAGCCGATCCTCAAATCTTCTCCGATTCAGGCCTTTTAATACCACTTCGCCTAATTTTAATAATAATATTTCCCGTTCCATAAAATTTCCCCGATTGTACAAACAGCGATCTTATCTATAACGCGAATCACCCCCACGCGCTCTCCCGGACGGGAAAAGGGCTTGGGGGTTTTCGCGTCTCACGCGTAAAACGCGCGTTTAAATCCCGCGTAGAATACGCGTTTCATTAATCCGTGACATAGGGCAGGAGCGCGATCTGGCGGGCGCGTTTAATCGCCATGGTCAGTTGACGCTGGTGCATCGCGCAAGTACCCGTGGTCCGGCGGGGCAGAATCTTAGAACGCTCCGAAAGAAAACGGCGCAGTTTCGCGCTGTCTTTATAATCAATCCGCTCCATGTGTTCGGCGCAGAACTGGCACACTTTCCGGCGTTTTCCGCGTCCGCGCGGGGGCCGTCCTCCTCCCTCACGATCATACGGCATGGAAATTCCTCCTTCTGTCATAAAAATCATCCTATCCGCGACGATAAAATTTAATTTAAATTATAAATTAAATTTTAATTTATAATTTTAAATCTTTAAAAACCGCCGGAGATAATGAGAATTATGATGATATGATATATAATAATAATTTATATGATTTAATATTATAGTGAAAATGATTTTTGATTTTGATTTTCAAAATCAGAACGGCAGATCGCCGTCCTCATCGTCGCCGATCTCG
>CAJOQY010000210.1 GCA_905236835.1 uncultured Oscillibacter sp.
CCGGAGATGGAAGTCGCGGAAGAAGTATCGGCGAGTGTGACGCCGGAGCCGGAAATTGCGGAAGAAGTATCGGCGAGCGTGATGCCGGAGCCGGAAGTCGCGGAAGAAGCGGAGAACGCGGAAAATGTGATTATAGACTTGGAAAGTCAGGCGGACAAGCTCAAAAATCTCCCGGAAATTTTAACGGACGAAGAGGCGAGACTGGCCGGTATTTTGCGGCTGGATGACAAACAGGTGGCGGCCTTGCCTTGCGCGCCATGGTTAAGCGTCCCGACGCCGCAAAATGAGAAATTACGTCAGTTATTGGCGCGCGGCAAACAGAAAGGCAAATTGGAATCCGCCGAATTGATGGACACGGTGGATGATTTGAATCTTGAAGGCGACCAGATGGATCAGCTTTATGATTCGCTGGAGCAGTTGAGTATAGATATAAGCGCGGGAGCGGATATTCTGCCGGAGCCGGTGGACGATGAACCGGCGGCGGAAGAGATCGCGGACGTGGAAGAGGAAGAACTGGTAGATCCCAATACGCTGGTTAATAATTTCTCAATAGATGATCCGGTCCGGATGTATCTGAAAGAAATTGGCAAAGTGGCGTTGTTATCCCCGGATGAGGAAATCACGCTGGCGAAAGCTATGGCGGAAGGGAACGCGGCGGCGGAACGTCTGGAAGAATTGAAAAAGACATACGGATCCCCGGAAGCGTCCGGACTGCCGCCGGAAGAGATCAAGGATCTCAAGCGGATTAAGAAGAAAGGCGAGCGGTCCAAACAGAAACTGGCGGAGGCGAATCTGCGCCTTGTGGTGTCCATCGCGAAGCGTTATGTCGGGCGCGGGATGTTGTTTCTGGATTTGATTCAGGAGGGCAATTTAGGCTTAATCAAAGCCGTGGAGAAATTTGATTACACGAAAGGCTATAAATTTTCCACATACGCCACATGGTGGATCCGTCAGGCGATTACGCGGGCGATAGCCGATCAGGCGCGGACAATCAGAATCCCGGTGCATATGGTTGAGACGATCAATAAAGTGATCCGCGTCAGCCGTCAGTTGCTGCAGGAGCTGGGGCATGATCCGTCGTCGCGGGAGATCGCCGAGGAAATGAATATGCCGGTTGAAAAAGTGCGGGAAATTTTGAAAATCGCGCAGGAGCCGGTGTCGCTTGAGACGCCCATCGGAGAGGAAGAGGATTCCCATTTGGGCGATTTTATCCCGGACGAGGGCGCGTCTGAGCCGTCGGAGGCGGCGTCGTTCACGCTGTTAAAAGAACAGTTAATGGATGTTCTGTCCACGCTGACGCCCAGAGAGGAAAAAGTATTAAAATTACGCTTCGGCATTGAGGACGGACGCACGCGGACGCTGGAAGAAGTGGGACGGGAATTCAACGTCACGCGGGAGCGTATCCGGCAGATTGAGGCCAAGGCCCTGCGCAAACTGCGCCATCCGAGCCGGAGCAAAAAATTAAAAGATTTCTTGAATTAAATCTCACCGCCCGCGCCGCGCGGATTTCCAATCCACGCTTGACGGAAGCCGCGCCGCGTGATAATATAAATATTATTTTATATTATATAATATATATAATATTATCATGACATCAAGGGGAGGATCTCATGCGGACGATTATCACAATTGGACGGCAGTTGGGCAGCGGCGGAAAAGAAGTCGGCATTCGCGTGGCGAAAGAGTTAAATATTCCCTGTTATGACAAAGAATTATTAAAAGAAGCGGCGCGGCAGAGCGGCCTGTCGGAAAAAATCTTCGAGAGTTTCGACGAGCGTCCCAAGAGCCTGTTATATTCTATCGCGATGGATTCTTATATATTTTCATTGCCCGGCGCGGGCGCGGGCGATTCGCTGGAACAGCAGGTCTATCTGGCGACGTTTGACACGATCCGGAGTTTGGCCCAGCGCGGCCCGTGCGTGATTATAGGCCGCTGCGCCGATTACGCGTTGTCCGGAAACCCGGATTTGTTGAGCCTGTTTATTTACGCGCCGATGGAAGATCGCATACAGCGCGTGGCGAAGCGGCAGAATTTATCCTACGAGAAAGCGCGGGTACTGGTGCAGAAAACGGACCGGCGGCGGGCGTCGTATTATGATTATTACTCCGGGCGGACATGGGGCGCGGTCAGCAGTTATGATTTCTGTTTGAATTCCAGCGCGCTTGGATTGAGCGGCACGGTGGAACTGATCCGGGCGATGGCGGAACAGAAAGAACATCCTGTCCCGAGTCCGACGGAAATCGATCCCACGCGAAATCCCGCGTAAAACGCGTGAACTCACGCGCGATATAAAATATATACACGCGAAACGCGTAAAAAGCGCGCGTAAAAGCGCGAAAAAACGCGTAAAATATATATTTTATATTTCAAGAGGGAGTGGATTATTTTATGAGCGAAGCGGTCAAAGAAGCGGTCAGCGAATTAAATCGGGAGGACACGAGAGCGAACCCGGCGAAGATCCGGCGGATCGGGTTACTTACCAGCGGAGGGGACGCGCCGGGGATGAACGCGGCTGTCCGCGCGGTGGTGCGCGCGGCGCTGACGCGCGGGATTGAATGCGTGGGCATCCGGCGCGGTTATAACGGCTTGATTAAAAGCGATTTCGCCGTGATGACCGGAAAGGAAGTCAGCCATATTTTGTCGCGCGGCGGCACGGTGTTATATACGGCGCGCAGTGAGGAATTTATGACGGAAGAGGGCCGCAAACACGCCGTGCGGACCTGCCGATTGCTTGGCCTTGACGCGGTTGTCACCATCGGCGGCGACGGCACGTTCCGGGGCGCGCTGGAACTGTCGAGATTAGGCGTGCCTGTGATCGGCATTCCCGCCACGATTGACAATGACGTGGGCTGTTCTAATTATACGATTGGATTTGACACGGCGTGCAACACGGCGATTCAATGCGTGGACAGATTACGGGATACGATGTCATCGCATGAGCGCTGTTCTCTGGTGGAAGTCATGGGCCGGAGCGCGGGCTTCTTGGCGTTATACGTCGGGATTTCCGTGGGCGCGACGGCGGTATTATTGCCCGAACGCGATCTGGATTTCGAGCGCGATCTGGTGGAGCCGATCCGGGAGGCGCGTCTGGTGGGCAATACGCATTTTATGGTTGTCGTGGCCGAGGGCGTATGCAAAGATCACAAAATGGGTCCGGATATTCACACGACATTTGATCTGGGCAAGAAATTAGAATCCGAAATCGGCCTGAAACCGACTGTCACGGTATTGGGGCATTTACAGCGCGGCGGAAATCCGTCGGCGCGTGACCGGGAAATGGCCAGCCGCATGGGATACTGCGCGGTGCGGGCCATCGCCAACGGAAGATTTAATAATATCATCGGCACGCAGGACGGCAAAATCGTTGAAATTCCCATTGAGGAAGCGCTTGTGATGAAAAAGGCGATTCAAATGGCGCGTTATGACGTGCTGGAAGCCCTGCAAAACCGCGTGCCGAGATTCTAAGATTAAGAAGGGCGGAAATAGTATTATTATGACTTATTCAATGGAAATCGCCGGACTGAAACGCGATCTGCCCCTGTGCAAAGTGTCGGATACGTTATATATCGCGGCTTTCGTCTGCTTCGGGGACGCGGAAATCACGGTCGCCTGCGCGCGCGAATTGTTGAAACTGGTCCCGGCGTCGGAATATGATTATTTATTCACGGCGGAGGCGAAAAGCATTCCGTTAATTCACGAGATGGCGCGGCAGTCCGGCGCGAAAAAATATTTCATCGCCCGCAAAGGGCCGAAAGCCTATATGCCGGACCCGATTTTCGTCAAAGACAAGTCGATTACAACCGCCGGGGCGCAGGCGCTGTTTTTGGGCCGCGACGACGCGGAGTTAATGCGCGGCAAACGGGTTTTAATCATGGACGACGTGATCTCCACGGGCGGATCGTTGCAGGCCATGGAAGAGCTTGTCAATCTGGCGGGCGGAAAAATCGCGGGCAAAATCGCTGTTTTGGCCGAAGGCGCCGCCGCCAAACGCGATGACATTCGTTTTCTGGGTGTCCTGCCCGTATTCAATCCCGACGGCACGCCGAAATTATAATATTTATATATAATATTATATTATTATATATTATATTATATATTAAATATAAAAATCATGCGTGTAATGGCGATTGATTACGGAGACGCCCATACGGGAGTCGCGGTTTCGGATCCGACGGGGATGCTTACCGGATTCGCGACCGTGATTCACACGCGGAATCCGGAGATTTTATCCGCGAAAATCGCGGAACTCGCGCGGGAACACGGCGCGGAAGAATTGGTTTTAGGCTGTCCGGTCAATATGGACGGGACAGCCGGTCCCCGCGCGGAGAAATCAAAAATATTCGCCGGGCGGATCCGTGAAATCACGGGGCTTCCGGTTACGCTCTGGGATGAGCGGCGCACGACGATTGACGCGCATTCTATCTTGGCCGCGAACGGGAAAAACGCGAAAAAACGCAAAAAAAATATAGACGCCGTCGCCGCCGCCCTGATTCTGGAAAATTATTTGTCATATCAATCTTATCAGCGAAAACATTCAGGCTGATAAAAAATCCATCCCCGGCGTTGTCCGCGTATGGGACGCCGCCGGGGATTTTTATTAATATTATTAATATAATTAATATATTTATAAATATTATAATTATAATTTATCCCGGTTATAGGCGATAATCACGCGGCGATTGGGATCCACGCCGGTGGAATAGGTATTGACGCCCCTGTAATCCTGCAAGGCCGTGTGAATCACATGGCGTTCATAGGCGTTCATGGGTTCCAGCGTCCGGGCGCGGCGGAATTTGACGACTTTCGCCGCCTCTTTCCGCGCCAGATTGCTCAGACTGCGCTCCCGTTTTTCCCGGTATCCCTCGGCGTCCAATTGAATCCGCGCGCGGCTTCCGGTCCGGTTGACGGCGTAATTGGTCAGCTGCTGAATCGCGTCGAGCGTCTCCCCGCGGCGGCCAATCAATACGCCGGTTTCCGGACCTTCTAAAATAACTTTATAGCGTCCGCCCTCGCCCGGATAAACATGGATTTCGGCTTCCTGATCCAGATGCTCAAACAGGCCGGACAGGAATTTTTTAATCGCCCGCGCTTTTTCGTCGTCGGTTTCCTGATCGGAAAACACGGGCGGCGCGTCGTCGATACGCTGGTTACGGCGATTTTTTTTGCCGGATTCCGGCTGTTTTTTTTCGGCGTCCGGCGCGGTTTCCTGATTTTCGCCGGTTGTCTGATCCTGATTTTTGGCTTGATTTTGATTTTGCTCTTGATTTTGATTTTGGATCCGGCTTTGGTCTCGCGTCTGATCTTGATCCTGATTTTGCGTCCGCGTTTTTGATTTTCTCCGGTTCCGGGTTTTCCGCGCGCGCGGCGCGTCGCCGCCGTCCGGATTTCCGGACGCGTTTTCCGCTTCCGGCTGGGGGGGAGAATCTTTTGTTTCTTCCGGCGTCTGTTCCCGTTCCGGCTTTTTCAGGGCGACTTTTTGTTCCTGTTCTTGCGCTTGCGTCTGACCCCGCGTTTGATCCTGAGCGGGCGTCTCGTCCGGCAGTTCGCGCCCGTAACGGATTCTGACTTTCGCGTCGGAACTGCCGATGCCCAAAAAGCCCTTTTTGGCGCGTTCCAGAATCTCAACGGATACCTCGTCGCGGTCCAGATTCAACTCGTCCAGCGCCTTTTGAATCGCTTCCTCCTCGGTCTTGCCCGTGATGTCAATATAAGCGCGCATATTTTATTCACCCCCGTACCGGTCAGCCCGATAGGAACGGCCTTTGGCATACGGCCTGTCCCCGACGCGTCCGGCCTCATTCGTGCTGTTTTTATTATTTTTATTTTTATTCTTTTTCGCCTCGCGGGCCGCCTCCTGACGTTCTTTCAAACTTGGCTTCGGCGGTCCCTCTTTTTCGCGCAAAGCCTGCTGACGCAAGCCCTCTTCCACGCGGCGCTTGCGGTCCGCCTCTATCGCGGCGGCGCGGGCGTTCTCTTCCTCTTCTAATTTTTGATTGAAAAATCTGCCCATGACCCATTCCTGAACAAATGACAAGGCGCTTTGCGCGATCCAGTACAGGCCAAGCGCGGCGGGCATGGTGAACGCGATAAACACGGAAAATAAAGGCATCGTATACATCATGGATTTCGTGGACGACGCGGCGGCGCTGTCCGCCTGCGGATTCTGTTTCATGCTTAATCTGGAGAGCAGAAACTGGGATACGCCGGCCAGAATCGGGATGAGAATCAAGCCGATCGCCGCCCATGAGAAATTGAAATTCTTTAACGCGGCGGACGGAATCGCGGCCAAGTCCAGACCCAAGAAATTATAATTTAAATTAATCCAGCCGTCCACGCCGTCGGCGATTTCCGGAAATTTCTCCGTGATGGTTTTGACAAGCGTGATTTGTCCGGTGCCGGTCAACTGCGTGAAACCGTTGTTCATGATCACCGGCGCGCCGTCGCGCATAAACACAATAGAGCCAATATCGCCGCCCGACGCGGTCAAAGCCTCCGTGACTTTCTGAACCAAATCCTCCAGAACTTCCTCGGACAGAAACATAAATCTTGTCACGGGCTGGCGGATAATCGAATACAAGGCGATCAGAATCGGCAGGGGGAGAAAGCTCCACAGACACCCGCTCATGGGGTTGACGCCCTCTTCCTCGTATAATTTCTGAATCTCCTCGTTCATTTTCATTTGATTATTCGCGTATTTTTTCTGAATCTCCTGCATTTTGCCGCTCATGCGGCTCATGCGGATCATGCTTTTCTTGCTTTTCAGCTGGAACGGCAGGAGAATCAGCTTTAAAATCACAGTAAAAAATATAATCGCGAGACCGTAAGAACCGGTGAAATTATAAATCATCCGGACCAGCCACGCGAACGGGATACAAATCCAGTATCCGATTGTCGCGAACATGGGCTTTCCCCCTAAACGGCAAGTAAAATAAAATATCACGGCACGGGGTCATAACCGCCTTTATGAAACGGATTGCATTTTAAAATCCGCCGCGCCGCCAGATAAGACCCTTTTAACGCGCCGTATTTTTCCACGGCTTGCAGGGCGTATTGGGAACAGGTGGGATAAAAATTACATCTGCGGGGATACAGCGGGGAGATTTCCCGCTGATAAAATTTGATCGCGCCGATCAAAACGCGGCCTTTCATGACAAATTTCCCCCGTTTTTCGATTCCCGCGCGGGATTTTTCTCACCCGTCGCGCTTTTGAATTCCCGCGCGGGGTTGTTTTCCCCCGGCGTATCGGATAAAATATCCAGTTTGCCGCACAGCCGGAAAAATACGGCGTTTAATTCCGTCCATGACGCGCTTAAAGTCCGCGCGCGCGCCACTAAAATAATATCATAGCCGGGTTTCAATCGCGGCTGTCCCAGCCGGAACACCTCGCGC
>CAJOQY010000211.1 GCA_905236835.1 uncultured Oscillibacter sp.
AAACTTCTGATTGGGGAACTGTTCCACCGCGCTCGTCAGCGCGTCCACCATGGTGAAAGAACCGGTGATAATCACGTCATATTCGCCGGAATCGCAGTAGTCTAAAATCGTCGGCTCATAATTGGCCTCATCAGCCGCGCCGCCGCCCATCTGTTCCACTTTGAAATCAAACGCGCCGTCCATTTCCGCTTTCAGCGCCACAAGGCCGTCGTTCGCGGAATCCCAGAAAGACTTGTCGCCGAGCGTTCCGGCGGTCAGCAACGCCGCCTTATAAACGCCGTCCGACGATCCGCCGCCGCCCGATTCGGACGCGCCGGACGATCCGCCGCCTCCGCATCCCGTCAGCATGGCCAGCGCCATCGCCGCCGTCATCACAAGCGCAAACACTCTTTTTTTCATCTCGCGATTCCTCCTGAAAAAATTTTTGATACGTCCCGTTATTATAATAATTATTATTATATTATATCGGTCCATATCGCCGTGTTTTGATTATAGCGCGGATCGCGTAAAATGTCAAATTCCTGATTTACAATCAAAAATCATATTTTCTGAGAATTTCGCGGCGATTCCGGCGGAATTTTATACAACGCGCGTCCGCCGCGCGATACGCCGCCCGTATTCGCGAATGATATTTTTTATATTTTTTTATATTATTTTATTTTTTATATTATATTTTATCCGGCTTGCTTTTTTCCCGGCATGGTGTAAAATAATAAAAATATATAAAAATAATATAAAAATAAAATACGCGAATGATAAAATTTTATCAACGCGCGGAAAGGAATGATATAATATCATGAAAGACGGATTTGTTTCCGTGGCCGCCGGAACGCCGAAATTAAAACTCGCCGACTGCCGTTACAACGCCGAACAGACATTCACGATGATGCGCGCCGCCGAAAAAGCCGGAGTAAAAATATTAATCCTGCCGGAACTGGGTCTCACCGGCGCGACTTGCGGGGATCTGTTCGCGCAAGATACGCTTTTACGGGGCGCGGAGGACGCTTTAATGACCGTTCTGGAAGCCACCCGGCATCTGGAAATCGTCGCCGCCGCGGGACTGCCCGCGCGGATCAACGGGAAATTATACAACTGCGCCGCCGTGATTCAAAAAGGCGCGATCTTGGGCATGATCCCGAAAAGCGTTTTATCCGATTCCGCCGGATACCCGGAGTCCCGCTGGTTTTCCCCGGCGGATTCCCCCGCGCCGGGAATCCGTTTTATTTCTTTCGCCGGACAGGAAAACATTCCCTTCGGGCCGGGATTGATTTTCCAATGCCGCGAACTGCCGGAACTGGCCGTCGGCTTGGAAATCGGCGCGGAGTTGTGGTCCCCGGTCCCGCCGTCCGTGCGTTTGTCCGCCGGAGGCGCGACAATAATCGGCTGTCTGTCCGCCTGCCCGGACGCCGTCTCCGCCGCGACAGCCAGACGCAAAGCCGTCACGGAACTGTCGGCGCGGTTAAAATGCGGCTATATCTTCGCCGGGGCGGGCGACGGGGAATCCGTGTCGGATCAGATTTTCGGCGCGCATGAAATGCTGGCCGAAAACGGACAGCTGCTCGGCGAACGCCGCTTTGACGGCGGCCTGCTGATCTCTGAAATGGATGTCATGAAATTAGCTTCCGAACGCCGCCGGAATCATGTGTTCGACAATATCCCCGCGCCGGAGTTCTCCCCCGTCCTGTTTTCCCTGCCGCTCCGGGAGACAAAAATTACAAGATATATCCCAAAATCGCCGTTCGTCCCGGAATCGCGGGAAGAGCGCGATTACAGATGCCGGGAAATTTTATTCCTGTCCGCGCTGGGCCTGAAACGCCGCTTACAGGATACCAACGCGAAAACGGCTGTGATCGGCCTGTCCGGCGGGCTGGATTCCACGCTTGCCGTCTTTATTACCGCGCGGGCGATGGCAATGCTGGGCCGTCCCGCGTCGGATATTATCGCCGTCACCATGCCCGGCTTCGGCACCACGGATCACACGCGCGGAAACGCCGTCAAACTCGCCGAAAGCCTCGGCGTATCCCTGCGCAATATTTCCATTTCATCCGCCGTGCTGAATCACTTCCGCGATATTGGACACGATCCCGCCGTGAAAAATTCGGCTTACGAAAACGCGCAGGCCCGCGAACGCACGCAGATTTTAATGGACATCGCCAACGACACGGGCGGTATCGCCATCGGCACCGGCGATCTGAGCGAACTCGCGCTCGGCTGGTGTACCTATAACGGCGATCATATGAGTATGTACGGCGTCAACGCGTCGATTCCCAAAACGCTTGTGCGTTCTCTCGTCGAATACGCCGCGACGGAAGCCGCCGCCGGACAAAATATCCCCGTCAATCCGGACGCGAATCCC
>CAJOQY010000212.1 GCA_905236835.1 uncultured Oscillibacter sp.
CGGCAATAATCTGAAATTCGCCCGCGCCGCCGCCTGTTTTAATATCCCGAACGCTGTAATTATTTCCTTTGGCATTGTCTCAATGCCGACGCCAATCTGGAAATTTTCTTTGCTTCTCTGCGTCTGCGCGCCCCAGTAAGCGTCCGCCGGGACCGCGATTTCCCCCATGGAATCATGCTCTACCCGGTATTGCGTCAAGTTATCCGCCTTCTTTCCGCGTTTGATTGTTTTTTTCAAGCGATTATAAAATAAATATAACCAGCAAGAATATAACACAGCTTTTTGAAAAAGTCCATATCCGGCTTGATTGGCGCGATTTCTATTTTCATGATTATTTTCATAGATTAAAACAGGCGGATTAAGATTAGAAACGGAGCGGGATAGAATGGGATATAAAGAAAACGGCGCGAAAAAACAAAACGGCGCGAAAAAACAAAGCGTATTATACGCGGCGGCGGAATTATTTGACCTGCCGGCGGATGTGATTTCCGGACTGCCAAGAATTGAATTGATCGGCGCGCGGCAGTTATATCTGGAACGCCACACGGGATTATTATCATACAGTCAGGAACGGATTGACGCGAATACGCCCGCCGGAATTCTGCGGATCGGCGGATTAAATTTAACCCTGCTTGCTATGACGGGGGAAGAACTGCGTGTCGGCGGGACAATTTTATCCGTCGAATGGGTCACGGGTACGGCGTGAAAACACGGCTTCGCGCGGGATAAGATAAAAAATAACACGGGATTATATGAAACATACGGAGGGGAACGTCATGTTGAACGCGATATGGAATCAAATCCGGGGATCGGTCCGGATTCGGATGGAGGGCGGGCGTCCGGAGAAAATATTGAATTTATGCGCGGCGGAGAATTTATCGTTCTGGGACGCGCAATGGCTGGATGATGAAATATTCACCTGCCGCATGAGCCGCCGCGATTGGAAATATTTAAAACGCCTGCTGGAAGCCGGACAGGATCGGAATTTAAATTTAAATTTAAATCTCAACCCGGATTTGAAATTAAATTTAGATTTGAATTTAAATTCAAAAGATTATCCACGGATGGAAAATCCGGACGGTCTGCCGTATTGGATCGCCCGGATTCGCCGCCGCCACGCGCTGTTTATCTCCCTCGTGATTGGCCTGACGGCGTTGTTCTTGGGATCGTTTTTTATCTGGGATTTTCAAATCATTGGCAATGAGACGGTTCCGGCGGAAAAAATATTGCGCGCGCTGGAAAAACAGGGCGTCAGTATCGGGACATTCGGTCTCGCGCTGGACGGGGAAGATATTAGAAATCATGTGTTATTGGACGTGCCGGAATTGCAATGGATCGCGGTCAATGTATCGGGATGCCGCGCGAATGTCCGCGTTGTGGAGCGCGTGAATCCGCCGGAAATATGGGACAGAAAAACGCCGTCGAATATCATCGCGCGGCGGGACGGATTAATATTGGAAGTCCACGCGCTGGACGGCGTGCCGGAAGTACAACCGGGAATGTCGGTGACATCCGGACAGCTTTTAATATCCGGCGCGGAAAATCTGGAAACGACGGGAAAAACGCGCATGATGGCCGGGGATGGAAGCGTCAAGGCCCGGACTTGGTATGTATTCAACGCGTCGATTCCGTTAAATGTCACGAAAAAACAGCCGTCCGGGCGGGAAGAACATACTTATTCGCTGATTTTGGGAAAATATAAAATAAAAATCTGGGGGAACAGTAGCATTTCAGGGCGTGAGTGTGATAAAATAATAAAATATACGCGCTGGACGCCGTTTGATATTTCCCTGCCCGTGATATTTGTCCGGGAGAATCATATTTTTTATGATAAAATCCCGGATGTATTGAGCGTTCAAGAGGCGCAAAAGCGGGGCGAATGGATATTAAAGGAATATTTGCGCGCCCAAGTCGCGCCGTATGGGGAAATCCGCTCGGCGCTGTGTACGTCCAAGCGGCGCGGGGATATACTGGATATAACGCTTTCGGCGGAATGTATAGAGGAAATCGGCGTCAGCGCGCCGGTGTTATAATTAATTTAAATATGCCAATCAAGGGTTGAAATCGAAATATAATTGATTTGACAGAACCTCATCCCCTGTCCCCGGACGGGGACGCCCAGTCCCTTAGAAGGGGAAGGGGGACGCAACGGGTAAAAATTTCTCTCTGAATGATCCGGAATCCCTTGTTTTGGACGGAATTTTTCCCCTCAGGTTCCCCCTCTCCTTTTTAGGAGAGGGGGACAGGGGGTGAGGTTCAAC
>CAJOQY010000213.1 GCA_905236835.1 uncultured Oscillibacter sp.
GATTTCATCATCCGCGCCGCTTTTGTCTCCGTAAATCTCGTCATATTCGCCGTCGGCTTCATCATCGTTCCCGACATACGCGCCGCCGTTTTCATCATCCGCGCCGCTTTCGTCCCCGTAAATCTCGTCATATTCGCCGTCGGCTTCGCCATCGTTCCCGACATACGCGCCGCCGTTTTCATCCTCGTAAATCTCGTTATATTCGTCAGATTCGTCATCATTCGCGCCGTTCCAGCCCATGTCTTTCAAGAACGCGTCATATAAAGCGCGGCGCGTAAACGTCTGTACGGACGCGAATAATTCTTTCAATCCGTCCGGAATCGCTTTGACCGGATCGCCGGGGCGCGTCCCTTTCGGGAATAACTCTTTCTCAATACACCAATCCATCGCGCCGCGATAGGGGTCCTCATATTTTCCGCTCCGGCGCATACGGATCCAACGGCGGCTGATCGCCTCGTCACGCGGCGCGATTAACATCGCCAGTTCCCCCATGGTCATTCCCTGTTCCAATCTTACCCGATTGTCCGCGAATACCACCGCGCGGCTCTGTGAGAGCATATATAATTTATCAAACAGCGGATCTTCCCGGCCCAAATCGGCGAACGGGCTTTCTTCCATCAGTTCATCGACTGTCACAACCTGATAACCGTATTGCTGTAAAATTTCAAGCTGAATCGGCAGTCCAATGGCGACCGGCGTCCGTTTGGCCATATTATAGCCGTCTTTCTGGAAGATAATCTGTCCGCAGAAGAAATCCGGGTCTTTTTCCAGCGCGCGCCGGATCGGGTCCGTCATGGCGTTGACTTCGGCTTCAATCGCCGCGTCGCCGTCCAGATTGGACGGCAGCCAGCCCGCCCCGTCAAACGACGCGCCAAGATATTGATAATTCAATCTCTCGTAAACGTCATAACTTGTGAATCCCCGGCGGATTTTGTCCACATAATGCGGCGGGCGTCCCATTTTGATTTGATAATCATATTTGTTTTTGATAAAATGATCCAGCCGCTTCAAATCCGCTTCCACGCGGCTGACCATGCCATAATGAACGCGCTTGCCGTAAATCACTGATTTTTTGCCGAATAAAATATGCCGGTAGCCGTGATTGGTAATCTGATGTCCCTCGTTGAGAATACGCCGGATCAATCTGTCATTATGGAGCGCTCCGCCGTATGAATCGCGCTGAAAATCCGGATAATGATCGAAATGCACGCCGCCCCACGCCGGACTTCCGATTTTTCCCGCCTCATCCGGGTAATTGTCGCTGGTATCGCCGATAATATCAAACGTCCCGCGCGCGCCGAAATCGGCCAGCGTATCTAATATCACATCCGTGAGGGCTTTTCCAGCGAACCGATCCGGCGCGGCGGGAAGATTCATCGGACCGTCGTCAAACGTCATGGCGCAGATCCGCCGCGCGGTTTTGATCCGTTCGATACGTCTTGTATATCGAATTTTCGGCGGCGGAGAGATTAAGATATAATCTTTCAGAAATTTTTTCGCGGCTTTTCCGGCTCTGACAACAAAAGACATATTTTTTACCACCCGCATCAATTATCTGGATATGATTTTGTCAAGAAAATCACTCAGACAGCATTTTACGGCAAAAGCCGCCCATTTGCAACAGGAAATCCAGTCAGCGTTTGACTTTTTCAGGCGCGTGAACTGGCTCGCGGCGACATCGGCGGCGCGTCCCCGTTTTCCGTCTGTCCGCGTCCGGCCCGATAATAATTCCGCCCGGATCGCGTTGAAAATTTCCGGCGTGTTGATTCCGGGCGTATCGGCGGGATTGATAGAATGATGATTGATGTGATTTATATTAATGCGAATCGTCGTGACGCCGTTTCCGATTTCGCGGGGGACATGGGCGTCACTGCCCGCGTAACAATTGAGAGCGTATTTTTCCGCGAAGGATTTCGCCATTGCGTTGGCCTGTCTGTTTTTCCGTTCGGCGCGTCCGTTCCAGACTTCCGCGCCGTCCAGTAAATTCGCAATCCCGGCGATTTTATCATCTGAACGCGTATGCTCAAACGGATGCGCCAAGACGGCGATCCCGCCCTGTTCGTGAATCGCTTTGACGGCTTCTTTGAAATCGCGCGTATGAATCGGCCTGTCCAAAAACCAGCCCAACAAATGCCCGTATTCCGTGGAAATCTCCACGCCGGGAATGATCACGAAATCCGGGCTGTCCAATAATCCGCCGTCTGTCCATACATGATCGTGATCGCAAATCGCGGCGCCGTGTAATCCGGCTTGCTTCGCCTGCGATATAATTTCCCCGATTTTCATCCGTCCGTCCGGCGAATATTCCGAATGAATATGCAAATCCAGTCTGATTTCCATCGACAAATCCCCCCGACGCGCAATCAAATCCCCCGGCGTCATACAGCCGGGGGATTGCGTATGATATATATTTATTATATATTTTCCATGCAGGATTTCAGAATATGATAGATTTCCAAGCCGTCCTGACGCCCGAAACGCTGTATCGTATCCAGATAAATTCGCCGCGATGTCTTGTCGCCGCGCAAAATATCCGCCATTTCAGCCGTCCGGGAGGAAAACGCCGTGTTGGAAAACGCGTTTTCCAATAATTCCCGCAGTTTCCGGCTCTCCTGATAGGCGGCGAAAAAATTGCCAATATCCTGACTTTTCAACTGTTCGCGGATCGCCGCTGTGCGTTCGTCGTTCTCGTTGGCGCTGATGATTCCGCGTTCAATGCTCTCATTCACCAGAACACGGCGCGGCGGCTTGCTCCGCGACTGCCAATATTCCCGCAGGGACTGAAAGCCCTCGTCACCGCTGACAATCACGGCGTTCCCGTCGAATCCGGCCCCGAACAGTTCCCCAAGACGGGTGGCGATATAAAAATCCAGCCCGTTTTTCCGCGTCTTAACAAGCCGACAGGTTTCAAACATACAGCCGGAATTGCGAATGGCGGTCAAATACCGGGTTTCCATCACCTGCGCGGAGCCGCTGTAAAATACAATCACATAATCCGACGGCTGCAAATATTTCGCGCCGCGCATTCCCGCGTTTCTCACGTTTTCATAATCAATCAAAAACAACATCACGGCGGACCCTCGCGCTGTTTCCGGACATACCCAATCCGACCGGAAACGCTTCTTTCGTTCCGTATGGAGTGGTACGGGTAGTGGGACTCGAACCCACACGCCTTACGGCACGGGAACCTAAATCCCGCGTGTCTGCCAGTTTCACCATACCCGCATGACGGTGTGTGGAAGGCTACACTCCCACATAATTAGTATATCCTATTTTTCAATCCGTGTAAATACCGGATTTTATCCAAATTTTATCGGATGAAATACAGCGTTTTGCACAAATATTCCGGAAACGCCGCGAATGGCGTTCCCCCTCTCCTGAATCAGGAGAGGGGGA
>CAJOQY010000214.1 GCA_905236835.1 uncultured Oscillibacter sp.
CCCGCCGTGAGAATTTTTTCTTCCCCGTTGACTTTCAAAATCGCTTTCCCGGCATACGGAATCGAGATTTTCAGATTGGACAACCGCCCGTTTCTATCATCCCAGTGAACATGATAATTTCCCCACGGGGCGCGGTAATCGGCGTCAAGATATTTTAAATCCGGACAGTAAAGGGGTTGTATAATAATCGTATTTTTAAAATCGACGCAGGGACGGAAACCGCATAAATAGCGATAAATCCATGACGCGATACTGCCGTAAGCGTAGTGATTCAGGCTGTTCATGCCCGTACTGGTAATCAATCCGTCGGCGTCAACGGAATTCCAGCGTTCCCAGATCGTCACGGCGCCGAGATTCACCTCATACAGCCAGCCCGGATAATCGGGATTTAATAACAAATGACACGCCATGTCATGCTGTCCGTATTCGGATAAGGCGGGGCATAACAGCGGCGTCCCGACAAAGCCCGTGGAAAGATGATTATGATAATTCTTGATAAAATTTTTCAGTTTTTCGGCGTAAAATTCGCGCAGATTTTCCGGGCATAAATCAAACGCCAGCAGGATCGCGCAAGCCGTCTGCGTCTCTTGGATTTTCAAACTCCCGTCCGGATTGATATAATCGCGCTCAAACGCCTGCTGAATATTTTTCAAATCCTGTTGATATAACTCCGCGTCCTGATGATAATCCAGAATCCGCGCGGATTGGGCCAAAATCCAAGTCGAGTGATAATAATAGGCGCTGGCGATAAAGCCCGTGTCCGTCAGGCCGAAAAAGCCGTTGGGGTCCTGACTGTCGAGCGCGAGCCAGTCGCCAAGCTGGAAATCATTCTGCCATAAATACGGGATTTGATTTTCCATCGTCCGGCCCTTGACGTATTCCACCCAGTTTTTCATGCTTGGATACTCTTTGCGTAATAACGTTTTGTCGCGCGTGTGTTCGTATAACGCCCACGCCGTGACCGTGACGGCATCGCCCCACGCGCAGGCGGTACGCATTTTTAAAAACGGGATTTTTAATTGATCCGAGTTTTCCGGTTTGGGCGTCGGCACGAAAAACGGGACCGCGCCATTTTGGGCGTCCTGTTCCAGCGCCGTCATGAACAGGAAATGATCCAGAAACGCGGCGCAGTCGGTTTGATAACACGCCGTGTCGGCGAATATGCCTATATCCCCGGTCCATCCCATGCGTTCGTCACGCTGTGGGCAGTCCGTGGGAATATCCAGAAAATTGCACCGTTGAGAGGCGAGTATATTCGCCATCAGGCGATTAATTTTCGCGTTGCCTGTTTGGACATTTCCCGTGATTTCGCAGTCCGAGCAGATTCTTTCCGCGATAAAATCCTGTATATTAATTTTTTCAATCCCGGATATTTTGATATATCGAAACCCGTAAAACGTAAAACGCGGACGGATTTCGGACAAGATTCCCGTGGAATGACAGATAAACTCGGCTTTGGCCGTGCGTAAATTATCCCGGTAAAATTCACCGTTCTGCATCCATTCGCCGTATTGAATCCGGATTTCTTTTCCCGCCGGTTCATGGCATTGAAATTTTACCCATCCGGTAATCATTTGGCCGAAATCTAAAATTTGATCTCCCGACGGCGTGACAATTAATTTTTCCGGCTTGACGCGTTCCACAATCCGGACCGGCGCGGAATCGCGTTCAATTAATTTAATACGCGAATAATCCACATTTTCCACAAGATATTCCACATGGTTTCCGGCGTTTCCGGCGTCCTGAATTTCCCCGTCATAAATGCCGTTGTCCAGAATTTCATTAGAAGCGCATTCCCACGAATTGTCCGTGATGATTTTTTTAATCTCCCCGTCCTGATAGATCATCACAAATTCCGCGATGAGTTTGAGTCCGTCGCCGTATAAATTCTCATATCCGCCGTCGAACATATAGCGGCCCTGATACCATCCGTTGCCCAGCATGACGGATAATTCCAGTTCGGATTGAATTTCGCTTTTCTGGATTTCCTGAATTTGTTCCGTGAAATCAATCGTTTGATAAGAATTGATAAAATCATAGCAATGATAACCGGGCGTCAGATACTCGTCCCCGGCTTTGATATGATTGATATATAATTCATACAGGCCCAAGCCGTAAATATACGCCCGCGCGGAAACAACCCGTTTTTCAAGACGCGTTTTCCGGCTGAACGTGACGGAATGTTTCACGCCCGGTTTTGTCAGCAGCCATTTGGCGTCCCACGGCTCCGACAGTTTGCCCGTCTCGAAGAACGCCGGTCGCGCTTTTTTATCAGGACCGCCGGGCATATTCGCCGTATCGCTTTCGGACGGCGTGACGGTCCAATAATATCTTGTACGCGGTTTTAAATCCAAATCCGTGATTTCACAGGCCGTTTCCCGCGCGTCCAGCGCGCGCGTGAATATCGGATCCGTCATATCCGGCTGTTCGCTGACGCGTAAGATCACTTGATTGATATTTTCATCCGGCGCGGCTTCCGGAATCCAAGTGAAACGCGGATTCTCAAACCGGTATCCCACCGGATTTTTGACATGATTGACCTGTAAATTTTTTATCTTCATTAAATATTCCCCCCGCATTGATGGATTTTGATAATCAAAATAACGTGAATTTTTTATAATTTACGCTGATTTACCGCTTAGTCCGTCATAACGCGATAAAATATGTCTTTCAAATATATTGTGAAATCGTCAAACAGGGTACATTTAAAATCCATGACCGCCGCCGCCCGTTCTTCCTCCGTCATGTCGTCCAGTTCGCCGGATGAATACAGCGTGTAAACGTCCCGCAGAATAAAATGACCGTTTTCTAATATATACTGTTCGACCGCCCTGTTCGCCGGATCGACAATCCAGTATTCCCGGACGCCGTTTTTTTCATATATATCTTTTTTATATCCTCTGTCATTGCGCGCCGTGCCGGGTGACAATACTTCCACAACCAGATCCGGAACGCCATAGACGCCTTTTTTGCGCAGTTTCTCCGGATCGCATACCACCATCATATCCGGCTTGTACTTTTCGCCGTTATCCAAAAAGAGCGCGGCCCCGTCCGGGAGAGGCGTACAGCGTCCCCCGCGAAGATAATGATTAAAAATCGTATAGATATTTCCCGCGATAAAGATATGATTCAGCGTGGGAGAAGCCATCATGACAATTTTTCCGCCAATAATCTCCTCCTCCGCTTCCAGTTGATACGCAAGATTCCCGTTCATATTTTCCCCCTTGTTTCAAAAGCCGGACAGCGGCGCAAATCCCCGGCATAAGGACAGAAAGCCGCCTGTTATCTGAACATAGCACACGGACGCTTAAAAAGCAATAAAAATTTCCGGTTTTTGATTTTGGATTTTAAAACGCGAATCTCCCCCCAAATATCGCATGGGAGGAGATTTTTGATAGAAATATAAATTTTAATTGATATAAAAGATTAAAAATTATATTCAACGTACAATTCGCGGACGGCGTTCGGATCGGCGGGCTTGACTTCGGGTTTGGATTGCTCTTCCTCTTTCGGGCCGTCACGCCACGCCAGAAACTTCGGCGCGACCTGCGGGAACAACGCCAGCGACAATACATCCTCGTCACTTTTCGCGATGTCCTGATACTCTTCCCGATATTTCGCCAATTCCGGCTTTAATAAATCCGCCGGACGGCAGGTGATTAAATCGCCCGGCTGAATGCCCGCTTTTAATCTGACATCCTCGTTCACTTTGCCGGGAAGTCTGCCATATTCTCCCCGGAGCATGGCTTTGGTTTCTTTTGTAAACGTCTTGTAGCGTTCGCCCATGATGATATTCATCACGGCCTGCGTGCCTACGATCTGGCTTGTGGGCGTGACCAGAGGCGGATAGCCGCAGTCTTTCCG
>CAJOQY010000215.1 GCA_905236835.1 uncultured Oscillibacter sp.
AAACACGCGAACGCATGCGGACGCAATGCAAAACACGCGAACGCATGCGGACGCAATGCAAAATATGCAGACGCATGCGGACGCAATGCAAAATATGCAGACGCATGCGGACGCAATGCAAAATATGCCATATTCATATGCAGAATCAGATTCAGATTCAAATACAGATTCAAAATCAAAATCAAACTCAAAATCAAATTCAAATTCAGATTCAAACGCAGAGGCAGAATCAGTGTCAGTGTCAATATCCCGCGTTGACGCTTTCGACGCGGAAGAACGCCCCGCGCCGCCAACGATCCACTCACCCACCGTCCGGGCCGCGTTTAAAAAATGGGTGAATCATTGGGAACAAATCACGGGTCAGAAAATGCCCGTGTCATCCCGGAACGCCCTCGCCGAACGCTTTCAGGAACACGCCGATTTATACAGCCCGCCGGATGTCGCCGATCTGATTGACGACGCGATTGCCAGCGCGTATAAGTCCATCCCGTGGGACCGTCTGGAACGCAAATGGAACGCTGAGGCATACGGCGCGCAATATCCGCCGTATCCGTCATATCAAGCGCAATCCGGCGGCGATTTTCATTTGAATTCATCCGATCACAGTCATGATTTTGATTCCGTCATGCCGCCGGAATGCGACGCCGCTTCCGCCATGACCATCCGCGCGCTCCTGCCCGACTGGATCGAATACCGCCGCGCGCGGGGAGAATCTTTGTCCAATGCCGAACAATCCGAAATCGCCAAACGCCTATGTGAATCCATACGCCAAAACGGCCCCCTGTGGACCGCCCGCATGGTTCATGAGACGATTGACGCGGGCTGTCCGTCCATTCCGTGGGAATATCCGCCCGGTTCGGCGTTTTGAATCCCGCCTTCATATTTCTCCTGTCCCCAAGTAAAAATTTTCAAAATCGCGCTTGACAGATAAAAATTTTTATGCTATTTTAATTCGCGAACCGTTCGCAAATTGGAATATCAAACAAGAGGGCAGGGCATGAAAAAACAAAAAAATTTGATTTTATTTTCTGGCGTATTCGCGTTGATTTTATTTATATTAACAGGTTGCGGAAGCGATTCGACGGGAAACGCCGGGGAGCGCGCCGCGCCGGATACGGCGGAAAATAATCTTTCGATTGTGACGACGATTTTCCCGGAATATGACTGGACGCGTCAGATTCTGGGCGAAAACGCCGGAAACGCGGATTTAATATTATTGACGGCTAACGGCGTGGATATGCACAGTTATCAGCCGTCCGTGGATGATATGATCAAAATATCAAACTGTGATTTATTGATCTATATCGGCGGCGAGTCTGACAAATGGATGAATGACGCGCTGAAAGGGGCGGTCAATCCGGATATGAAAATCATAAACTGCATGGAAACGCTGGGCGATTCCGTCAAACAAGAGGAACTCGTCGAGGGAATGCAATCGGACGATGACGGGGACGCCGAAAGCGGCGGCGAACACGCGGACGAAAACGGCGGCGAATATGACGAAATCGAATATGATGAACATATCTGGCTGTCGCTGAGAAACGCCGGGATTGTATGCGAGGCGATTTCCGGCGCGCTGTGCGGTCTGGATCCGGATCACGCGGCGGATTATCAGGAAAATTTGGATATTTATTTAGAAAAATTAAAAAATCTGGATGAAAATTATCAAGAGGCGGCGGATGCCGCGCGGGTCCGGACGCTGTTGTTCGCGGATCGTTTCCCGTTCCGGTATCTGACGGATGATTATGATTTGCGTTATTACGCGGCGTTCGCGGGCTGTTCGGCGGAGACGGAAGCCAGTTTCGAGACCGTGATTTTTCTGGCGGAGAAAGTACGGGAATTCAATCTCCCGGCGGTTTTGATGATTGAAACCGGCGACGGCAAAATCGCGCGGACGGTTGTTGAGAATACGGCGTCGAAATCCGCGAAAATATTGACGCTGGATTCCATGCAGTCCGTGACGGCGCGTGAGATTTCCAGCGGCGCGGCGTATCTTACTGTCATGGAAAATAATCTTGAAATTCTCCGGGAAGCGATGGGATAAATCAAATGGAAAAACTTGTGATATATTTGCAATATCCGTTTGTGCGTTACGCGCTGATTGTGGGCGTTTTTATCGCGCTGTGTTCGTCGTTATTGGGCGTGACGCTGGTGTTAAAACGCTTTTCTTTCATTGGCGACGGATTGTCCCATGTGGCTTTCGGCGCGATGGCGGTCGCGGCGGTATTGAATTTAACGGACGATATGCCGCTGATTTTGATTATCACGACGGCCAGCGCGATTTTGCTTCTCAGGACGGGACAAAACGCGAAACTCAAAGGCGACGCCGCTGTCGCCGTGATTTCCGTCGGCTCCCTCGCGATTGGCTATTTACTGATGAATTTATTTTCCACGTCGTCTAATTTATCCGGGGATGTCTGCTCGACGCTGTTCGGCTCCACGTCTATTTTGACGCTTACGCGCGCGGAAGTGTGGCTTTGCGTGATATTATCCGTGATTGTGATTGTTTTGTTTATTTTATTATATCATAAAATATTCGCCGTGACATTCGATGAGGATTTCGCGCGGGCGACGGGAATCAACGCGGATTTTTATAATTTGCTGATCGCCGTCATGATCGCCGTGATTATCGTCTT
>CAJOQY010000216.1 GCA_905236835.1 uncultured Oscillibacter sp.
TCTCAACACCAATCCCCACTGCGGCAAGCATGACATGGAACGGTACTGGTTTGAATACATGGGCGACAATGACATCTTCGATAAGGCCTATGATAAAAATCTCACCCCTGAAGAATATATGGGTCTGACCGACGCCGAATGCGATTTACTCTTCCCGGCCCCGGATCCGTTCTAAATCTCTCTGGAGAAAAACGCCGTCCCCCATTCGGGGACGGCCCCATTTACTTCAAAGGAGGATTTTTATGGCCGCTATACGCAAAATCATTGATATTCTCGCAATGCCCATTGGCTCAATTTACGGATTTTTGCCTGTAAATCCCAAAGAATCTCTGGCGTATATTAGAGACGGCGTAAGGGTTCACACACTCCCTATGGATCACAAATCCAAGGAAAACGCGAAGACCCATTGCAAATGGGCTGAATTTGTTGATATATTTGGCAATATCACTGACGAATTTTGGAGCGATATTAATGATTTCGATTACTGGTTTATCGGCAAGGTGGCTCGCGGAGAACAGTTTTTCGTTATCTTTCACAATCATAACAGACCGAATGGCGAGACTGTCCGCGTTATAACGCATGGGGCGTATGTAGATGGCTTGCACGGCGCTGTAGGGCGGACATTACACTTCGCTCAGGCGGACGATATGACATGGCATATTATATAACGCCGTCTGTCTCGGCATTTTATCGCCGCCTCATCTTCGGATGAGGCGGTTCTCCATTTTACCGAATATTTTTGAGCCAAATATGAGAAAATTCGGACAAATTAAGGATTTTTCGCAACCGCAAGAACGAGCCAAAATGAGTTTCCCGAACCGGCAATACTCCAACATCCCTGATAATATAACGCGTTTACAGGGCTTCTCAGGCGTGAATACGGACGATTTCCCTAATGGTTACGAAAAAGGAGCGTTCCATGAGTGAAAAACGAATTGAAATGTGTAAAATGCGGGCCGGGGATATAAAAACCGGCTTCGGAAACCCGCGCAAAATCACACGGGCGAAACTGGAAGAACTGGAACAGAGTTTTGAACTGCTTGGGGATTTCGGGATTTATCTGATTGACGAGGATGATAATATCATCGCCGGGAATCAGCGTTTGAAAGCCGTCATGAGTATGCGCGGTCCGGATGTCACGCTGGACTGCAAACGGCTGATCGGCTATACGCAATCGGAACTGCGGGCGATTAATATCAAAGACAATACCCACGCCGGAGAATGGGATTTAGACCTGCTCGCCAACTGGACGGCGGATTTGTCTCTCGATCTCGGCATTGATCCGAAAGAAAATAAAAAAGACCCGGAGAACGCCAAAAACCGGGATATGGAGTTAATCAGATATGAAAAATATGATTATGTCCTGATTGTGTGCCGGAATGAAATAGATTACAAAAATCTTCAGCGGGCGCTTGGAATTGACGGGCGGAAAATGATTGTCTCGGACAAACGGAAAATTCAGGCCCGGAGCATCTGGTACGATGATATTAAGGCTCAGATTATTAGCGCGGAAGAAGCGGAAAGCATGGAAGGCGGTGAAACGATGTGAACGCGATCAAAGTCCTGATTACCGGCTGCGGAAGGCACAGCAAAGCGCTGGTTCAGTCTCTGAAAGACAATATAGATCGGCGCGAAGTCAGCGTGATTGGAATCAATAACAGCGCGGCGAATATCCTGCGTTCTGATGTTGACAAGCATATCATCGCCCCCGGAATCCATGACACGGGCTATATCGACTGGCTTCTTGATCTCTGTACGAAAGAGGGCGTTGATATAATCCTGCCGTATATTACGGCGGAGCTTCCCATAGCGGCGGAAAATCGTGAAAAGCTGGAATCTGGCGGAGTGAAAGTATCCGTCGCGTCCGAAGACGCGATTCATATCGCGAATGATAAGATCGAAATGGCCGGACGCTTTCAGGAATTTATGCCCCGTCAGACTGTCGTCCATTCCTCGAATGAAATCCGGCGTTACGCCGAAAGCGTCGGATATTATACCGGTACGCCGCTTTGCTGTAAATTGACGAACGGATGCGGCGGCGCGGGATTCGCGATTTTGGACAAGAAAAAATCTCTGGATATTTCGTTGTTTAATAAAATCGGCGTTCCTCGTTATATCAGCATGGAGCAACTCTGCGACATCGTGGACAAAGGAGCCGCTCGCGTAATTTTGCAGGAATATATTCCGGGGACGGATTACAGCGTATGCGTTCTCGCGGATCACGGCGAAGTTAAAATTATGTGCGGATTCTCCGGATATTCGATGGAATACGGCGCGGTGACATCCGGGGAAATCATGAAAAACGACGAGGCGTATGAAATCGCGGAACGTGTGACGCGGGAGATTGCGCTTGACGGAAACGCCTGTTTTGATTTTATCATTCGGAAGCGGGACGGAAAAGCGATTTTGTTGGAATGCAATCCCCGGATCAGCGCGTCAGTCCCGTTTATCGCCAAGGCCGGAGCGGATTTGGTTTATCTCAGGTGCAAGCAATTACTCGGAGAACCGTTTGACACGGATATAAATTTTCAATACGGACTGAAAATGGTGAAGTATTATGAATACTATTACTACCAGTGAACAGCCCGAAGATATTAAAAATTTTAATATCTATGTCATGTCAATCGACAGATGGAACGCCATTATGACGAAAAATCTGTTTGAATACTGCACTTATGTCGTCCGGGAGGAACAAGCCGTGAAATACCGGGAAGCCGGTATTGACGATATGCTTGTGATTCCGAAAGGCGCGGTTCATGATTTCATGAGTACGTTTTACTGGATTATCGCCAATACGCCGGAAAAAGTCGTCTGTATCGTGGACGATGACGTGAAAGTCATGTGTTACCGGAATGATAAGCGTTATCCCATTACGGATAAGGACGGGAATCCGGATCGGAAGACCGCCACGATGGAATGTGAGAGAATCGGTCAGATTTTGTATGATCTGAATCTCGGACTCGCTTTTGACAATCCGAATTACGCGTCGTATATCTATGACCGGGAGTTTGGCTTCAAGGGAATGCCCGGTCATATCCGATGGGTGAATAAATCAGCGTTTAAAGCGAAATTAGACGAAAATGACCCGGCGAAAAGCGATATTGATATGGCGATGCAGGAACTGCTTTTGAACAGGGTTATTTTACTGCCGAAATATTACTGCACGACGGCTTTGATGGATACCAACGCGGGAGCGGCGGAAGCGAGAAAAGCGCATATCGACATGACGATTGCCATGCACAATAAATGGGGACAGTATTATGAATACGATTATCGAAAAAATATTGCGAGAATTGGCGTCAAGCGGTAGAAATTTCCAAACGCCCGTCTATATTATTGACCAAATCGCTCTTGAAGATAACATTGATGAGTTATACGCGGCTTTCAACAGCCGGTTTCAGCGTTTTATTTTCGCTTACTCGTATAAAACCAATTACGCGACGGATATTCTTCGGAGCATCCATCGGAAAGGCGGATACGCGGAAGTCGTTTCGCCCATGGAACTGCGCCACGCGTTGAATCAGGTATCTGAGGAGAAAATTATTTACAATGGCGTGATTCCGGATAACGTCGCGAAATACGAACTCGCGATGGCTGGCGGCATAGTCAATGTTGAAAATCTCACGGAACTCCGGAATATCAACGATTACGCCCGGTCAAAAGGGCGGACCGTTGAAATCGGCGTCCGCGTGAATCTGGATTTAAAAGGCGCGGCGTTATCCCGCTTTGGAATTGAGATGAACGATGAAAATTTGACGGAGATTTTCAAACTCCGGAATATTCGCGTTGTTGGCATCCATTGTCACGTCACGAAAAGCAGGGATATTGCTTTCTGGCGGGAGAAAGCGGAACAGATGGCCGTTATCGCCAAAAAAATTGAAGCGATTCGGTATATCGACTTCGGCGGCAATATGTACGGGAAAATGCACCCGGATTTGGCCGCGCAGTTCCATTGCGACATACCGACGTTTCAGGATTACGCGGATTGTATCTACGATGTACTCAGCCGGTATTTTCATTCGGATGAAATGCCGACGGTCATTGTGGAAGCCGGAACGCCGATTATCGCCAACGCGCAATCGCTTCTGACATCCGTTGCGGACATCAGGACGATACGCGGGAAAACGATCTGCGTATTGGACGCGAAGCAATTGGATGTGTCCGTCATAGGGGATTCCGGAAAGCGAATGCCGTATACTGTTCTGAATTTCGGCGAAAAGCGGGTTCGGGACGCGGCTGTATACGGCTGTACCTGTCTGGAACCGGATGTGTTTATAGAATCATATACAGGCCCGCTTAATATCGGGGATTTGATTTTGTTTGACAATATCGGCGCGTATTCCAACGTATTAGCGCCCAGATTTATTCAGGGCGTTCCCGGCGCGGTACGCTATGATTATCACGGTTTTACGATGATAAAGCGTCCGGACTCGTATCAAACGATATTCGGAGAGTATATATAAAACCGTTAAATTTTTGTTAAGGCGTCCAATCCGCTTGACGTAAAGCCGACCTTTGTGCGACAATAAAGTTACGGAAATTTTAGAAAAATGACCGTAATATCGTGGAAAGGAAAACAGAAAGTTATGGAATTGAAAACGACGCACGGCTATAATCTGTATGACATCTCGTCGATGTTACAGAAGGCGATCCGGAGGGCGGATGTATATCACGCGGCATACGCGGCGGCGGAACTCCATCCGAAGTACCGGAATTATCTCTGGAAGCGGCTGCTCACGGTATCCGCCGAGGACTGCTACGGCATTGTCACGAAAGAGATCATCGCGCTGGAACAGGCGGATTCGTATGTGAACGGCAAAAGCGAAAGCAAACATGATGATAACTGGCTGTTTATCGCCAAGGCGGTTACGCTTCTGTGTATGGCTCGCAAAAACCGGGACGCGGATTACGTCTGTTGCAATTTCATGTGTCCGGATCGGAATCTCAGCCCGGAGGAAATCAAGGAATTTGATTTCAACGAGCTTCACGCGACTTGCGAGATTCCCGGATGGGTCTATGACGTACACACGCGCCGGGGCAAAATGAACGGCAAGACGAAAATTGACATGATCCGGGACGAGCAGGACGCTCTTACCCCGCGCCAGATCGGCTTATTCGACGACGGCGACTGGGGACAGTTCGTGGAATCGGAACGGGCTGACGGGCATATGTCCGCGAGAGAGGAAGCCCAGTATAAACCGTTTTCGGCGGGCAAGCGGCGGTATTACTGATACCGAACGCAAAAGCGTGGATATAAAATACTTGAAATAATCGAAAGACAGCTCGTACAGGCTTGAATCCGGCCTGTACGGGTTTCTTTTTACCGTTCGGAGGGAGGCTCGGAAATGATGTGGCGTCTGAAAACTTAATTCCGTTCCGAAGCGCGGAAGAAGCGAGGGAAAAAGGACGGAACGGCGGGATCAAGTCAGGGGCGGCGCGAAGGGCTAAAAAGTCCATGCGTGAGACCGCGAATTATCTCCTGAGCAAGAAAGTCAGCGGAAAGGCGAAACAGCAGCTTGAACAGCTTGGAATCAAGAAAAGCGACCAGAATTATCAGACGGCGCTGATCGTCACGCTTGTCAAGAGAGCGGCGATGGAAGGGGATATTCCGGCTATCAGGCTGCTCGCGGAACTGACCGGCGAACTGGATAACGGCGGACTTCTCTCGGACAACGCCGCCGATGTGATTGTGGATTATCAATATCCGACGATCAATATCCCCGGAAACGGCAGAGACAGAGAGCATCGTTTCCAGCTTGCCCCCCAGCCCGGACCGCAGACGATGTTTATGACTTCTCCGGCTGATATTGTGATTTACGGCGGCGCGGCGGGCGGCGGGAAGACATACGCCCTTCTGCTGGAAGCGCTCAGACATAAAGACATTCCGGGCTTTGGCGCGGTTATATTTCGCAAGAATTATAACCAGATCACAGCCGAGGGCGGCTTGTGGGACGCCAGTATGAAGATTTTCAATCAGGTTCCGGACGCGTCGCCCAAGAAAACGCCGAAACTGCACTGGAATTTTGTGAACGGCGGAAAGCTGACGTTCGCGCATATTGATCGGGATGAAGACGTGCGTTCTTATCAAGGCACGGAGATCGCGTATATCGGCTTTGACGAACTGACGCATTTTTCCCGTTATCAGTTTTTTTATATGCTGTCCCGAAACCGGACGACTTGCGGCGTCAGACCGTATATCCGGGCGACCTGCA
>CAJOQY010000217.1 GCA_905236835.1 uncultured Oscillibacter sp.
CCCATGGAAGAAAGTCTGGATTTATTCGCGAGAATGCGGGCGGGGGAGTTTCCCGACGGCGCGATGACGCTTCGGGCGAAAATTGATCTTACCAGCAATAATTTTAATATGCGCGACCCGGTTATATATCGCATCAAGCATATTACGCACCACAGACAGGGCGACGCGTGGTGTATTTATCCCATGTATGATTTCGCGCATCCGATACAGGACGCTTTAGAGGGCATTACGCATAGCTTGTGTTCGCTGGAATATGAGAATCACCGGCCTTTGTATGACTGGGTGGTGGATCATTGCGAATTGCCGTCGAAACCCCGGCAGATTGAGTTTGCCAGACTGGGCATTGACCACACGGTATTGAGCAAGCGCAAACTCCGCGCCTTGGTGGAGGGCGGACAGGTGTCCGGATGGGATGATCCGCGTATGCCGACGCTGTGCGGCCTGCGGCGGCGGGGCTATACGCCCAAGGCGATCCGGAATTTCTGCGAGAGAATCGGCGTGGCCAAAGTGGACAGCGTGGTGGAATATGGATTTTTAGAGCATTGTTTAAGAGAAGATTTAAACGAAACGGCGCGGCGCGTGATGGCCGTGATCCGGCCCGTGAAATTGATTATTAAAAACTACCCGGCGGATCAGCGTGAAAAATTAAAAATCGAGAATAATCCGATTGACCCGGCGGCGGGAGATCGTGACGTGGATTTCTCCCGCGAATTGTGGATAGAATCGGATGATTTTATGGAGAAGCCCGCGCCGAAATATAAGCGCTTATATCCGGGCGGACCGGAATGCAGATTAAAAGGCGCGTATTTAATCCGCTGTGTGGGATTTGAAAAAGACGAAAACGGCGATATTACGGCGGTTTTATGCGAATATGATCCGGACAGCCGGGGCGGGGACCCGTCCGACGGTCGGAAAGTCAAAGGCGCGACGCTGCACTGGGTGGACGCCGCGACAGCCCTTGACGCGGAAGTGAGATTATATGATAATTTATTCTCAGACCCCGCGCCGGATGAGGCGGGAAAAGATTTTACGCAATGCCTGAACCCGGTTTCTCTTGAGATTTTAAAAAACTGCAAAGTGGAGGCGTGTTTGCGCAACGCGTCCGCGTCGGATCGTTATCAGTTTTTGCGTCTTGGCTATTTCTGCCCGGACAGCCGCGATTCCCGCCCCGGAAATCTGGTGTTCAATCGCGGCGTTTCCCTGAAAGATAGTTATAATAAAAATAATAAAAATAATAATAAAAAATAAAAAGCAATCGTAAATCACGGAAGAACTGAGAATTTTAGAGAATCCCGGAAAAATTTCGGGGGAAATTTGGGAGAATTTCTGATATGAAACAATATCTTTCCGCGTTGCTTTATATCATTTGTTCCGTCGCGCTGTTATTGCATACGGGATCCGCCGTACAGAGAGAACGGTATCAAAATCCGGAGCGGGAGGGTATTGAAATATTATCCGGCGCGGCGGACGAGTTGCGGGACGATCCCGCCGCATACGCGACGGGAGAAACGCGCGAGACCGGAACCGTCGCGCCGTCCGTGACGCCGGGACAAAAGACACCATCGGCGCGAATCACGGGGACAGACGCGGAATCGCAAACGCCGGATGAAAGCGAAATCCCGGAGAATATACGCCTGATTGCCCATCGCGGCTATACGATCAGCGCGCCGGAAAATACGCTTCCCGCGTTCGAGGCGGCGGCCCGCGCCGGTTATGACTGTATCGAAACGGATGTCAGATTCACGTCGGACGGGACGGCGGTTTTGCTGCATCGTCCCGTTGTGGACGACACGTCGAACGGGACAGGGGAAATCGCGGATATGACGCTGATACAGGCGCGCTGTCTGGATTTCGGCGCGCGGCGCGGGGAGGAATACGCCGGGACGCGGATTCCCACTCTCGAAGAAGGTCTGGCTTTCTGCAGGGGTTTAGGATTAGATGTTTATCTTGAATTAAAAGTCCCGGAAATGACGCCGGAGCAGTATCAAATTGTGGATCATATCGTCAAAGATTGCGGAATGCGGGATCATGTGACGTTTATTTCGTTTTATTTAGCCTGCTTGGAAGGCATGGCGGCGCGGGATACGGGGTATCATTTCAGATTTCTGACATCTTCAAGGGATATTGAAACCCGGCACGAGAGCAATGACGTATCAGTCAAAACCGCGATGGAATATTTCTGGTCCATACAGGAAACGGCGGGGAGCGTTGGAATTTCATGGAATTATACGCGTCTGACGCCGGAACTGGCGGAGGAGATCAAAACAGCCGGATTGGTTCTGGAAGCGTGGACGGTGGATGATATAAAAGCGTTACAGGCGATTCCGGCGTCCTGCGCGGCGGTAACGACGAATATGATTACAAATTCTTGATGGAAAAGTCCCCTTGTCAAACGGGGAAGCCGACGCGGTTAAGCGGCGGGATTTGTATAAAATTTTTATATATCCAGCGTCAGCGCGTCCGTCATGCGGGTCTGCGTATATAAAATCACAATATCGCCTTCGTGTAAAATCAAATCGCCGTTGGGGATAATGGCCTTGTTTTTCCGCCGGACGGTAATAATAAACGCTTGGCGGGATATATCTAAATCACGAATGGCTTTCCCGTTCCATGGGTGCTGTTCACGCAGTAAAATTTCTTGTATATTAATATGCTGATCGTCTCGCAAAGGCTCCGCGCCTAAGATTAAAATATCATCAGGCTGTAAGACAACATCGCCGCGCGGGATGATGATTTTATCCCCGCGCCGGATCACGGCGACAATCATGCCGCGCGGCAGTTTCAGTGACATAATGCTTTGTCCGGCCCACGCGTCCCGCTTTTCCAGACGCAGACGGATAAAATGAATGTCGATTTCTTGGGCGATTTCGCTCAGGCGCTTGATTTTGGAATACTGCTCGACGAATCCGGCGGAAATAATGCCCGTTGGAATCGCGACGATTCCGACGCCTAAAAACGTGATAAAAATGCCGAATAACTGTCCCATAGGCGTAATGGGGTAAATATCGCCGTAGCCGACCGTCAGAAGCGTGGACGCCGCCCACCAGATGCCGGAAAACGCGTTTGTGAAAATTTCCGGCTGGGCGTCGTGTTCCAAGCTGTACATGCACAGGCTCGCGCCGGACATCAGGACCAGAATAATAAACACGGATGAGAACAACTGCTGTCGTTTGCCGGAGATTACTTCCGTAATCACGCTGAGGGAATCGTAATAGGCGTTGATTCTGAATAATCTGAAAATCCGGACAACGCGGAACATCCGGAACGCGACCGCGCCATCTGGGAAGAAAAACGGCATATACCACGGGAAGAAGCATAATAAATCAATCAGACCCGTAAACGAGAAAATATATTTTAAAACCGGCCTTTTCGCGTCCGGATAGAGCATATCCGCCGTCCAGACGCGTAATATATAATCCAGCGTGAAAAACAGGACGGTGACGGCTTCGATAATATTTAATATATTTCCGTAACGCGCGTGGATATTCTGATAAGTATCCAGAACGCTGGACGCTAAATTTAACACGATCGCGGCGACGCCGAGAATATCATAAAATTTACTGATATTATCCCCGGCGTATCCGACTTCCACCATTTCAAACACGCGTTTTTTCCGATTTTTCCGGATATTATTTATATTTTTATTTATATTTATATTATTTATATTTTTATTTACATGATTATGATTCATGATTTGTTTAATCCCCCGTTTCCCGCCGGTTGACAGTATCCCCAAGACGCTCTTTTCGGACGCTCATCAAAGCGCCGTTGAATTCCGCGCCTAATATTAATACCATGGAACTTAAATTCAGCCAGATTAATAATACAATCATGGTCCCGATGGAGCCATATATGACGGAATAACGCGCGATATTATTCACATAAAGCGTATACAGCCATGAAACCGCCGTCCAGCCGCCGAGCGCGGCCAGCGTCCCCGGCCATAAATTCTTCCAGCTTTGCCGCCGGTCCTGCGCCAGAGCGTATAACGCCGTTAAATCCAGATAGCCAATCACGGCGATGACCGGGAGACGCAGTCTTGCCCACAGGTCCGCCGCGAATGACGGCAATAATAAATTCTCCACGGCGTAATCTAAAATCCGGTTGCTGACGGTCATTAAAAGCACAGTCAAAATAATGCTTAATATCAATAAAACCGTGTAGAGCAGATTCTTGATCGTCTGTATAATCACGCCGTTCGGCGCGCCCAAGTGATACGCCATGCGGACCGAGAGCATAAGCGAATTGGCGGCGCGCATGGGATAATAAAACGAAAAAAATAAACTGGTGATTAATAATCTCAACGTCGGCTTGCCCGCGCCGTATTGTAAAAACATTTCGGCGATGTCCACCAGTTCGGCGGGAAGCAGATCGCTTGCCATGCGTATGGCCCCGACGATATTTAATTGAAAAAAGTTTAACAACGCGCTGATGAAAATCAAAAACGGGAAAATCGCGAAGATTAAATAAAACGCCAGCGCCGCGCTTTCCGTCCCGACGTTATGCGACCTGTACCGGCTCCACATCGCTTTGATTATCCGGCTAAGATCCTTTTTCGATAATTTTGGCCGTTTGAATATCATTTTCATCCCCCGTTTCCCGGATACGCGATTTCACGCGCGCTTTTGATTTTTTGAATTTTTCCGCGCCTTCTTTTGGGATTTCTTTTTCGCG
>CAJOQY010000218.1 GCA_905236835.1 uncultured Oscillibacter sp.
CCAATCAGAAGTTTATCCTCTTCGATGAGGCGTATGATTTCGAGGCGAACGGAAACCCGGATAATTTGTATAATATTTTATTCAAACAAAATGAGGTTTCGTATCTGGTCGGCGCGGAAGCGGCCATGATGTCACAGACCGGCGCGATCTGCTTCTTGGGCGGTATGTCCGGCAAAGTGATTAACGATTTTCTTGTCGGCTATATTCAGGGCGCCAAAGACGCCAATGAAAATATCAAAGTCGCCGTCAGCATGGTGGGCAATTATGAGGACTCCGCCAAGGGCAAAGATTTATCCCTTGCCATGTTCAACGCCGGGGCGGATTGCGGATTTAACGTGGCCGGTTCCGCCGGTATGGGTCTTTTAGAGGCCGCGAAAGAAACCGGCAAACGCGCGTTTGGCGTCGATTCGGATCAGGCCGCGTTGTTGCCGGATTACGCGGCGTATATCCCCACATCCGCGCTCAAAAACGTTGGAAGCGCTTTGCGAATCGCGCTGAAACAGGATATGGAAGGCAGTCTGCCCTACGGTGAACAGGCCTATTTCGGATTCGCCGAGAACGGCGTCAGCCTTGTCAAAGACGCCCATTATGAGGAAATGGTCCCCGAGGACATCCGCGCGGCGGTGGACGATCTGGAAGCCCGCATTTCCGCCGGTGATATTCAGGTTTACAGCTCTTCCACAATGACGACGGAAGAAATTGACGCCCTGAAAGAATCCGTCGCCCTGAAATAATAAAATATAAATTTAAATTTATATAAAAAATTATATAAAAATAAAAGCGTCCGCGCGTTTCCGCGCTGGCCGCCGGAGGGAGGAGGAATTTGAATGCCTGATGAACAGTATGTATTGCAAATGCAAAATATCATGAAAATCTACGGGAACGGGGTTGTCGCTAATGAGGATGTCAGCCTGAACCTGAAAAAGGGAGAGATTCATTCCCTGCTCGGGGAAAACGGCGCGGGCAAAAGCACCCTGATGAAGGTCTTATTCGGCATTGAGTCCCCGGATTCCGGAAAGATTATTCTGAACGGGCAGGAAACGACGATCAAATCCCCCATGGACGCCATCAGCAAGGGGATCGGCATGGTACATCAGCATTTTATGCTGGTCCCGTCTTTGACGGTGGCGGAAAATATCATTCTTGGCGTGGAACCTCGGAAGGGACTTTTTATTGACATGAAAAAGGCCGTGGACGAGGCGCGCCGTATCGCCGAACAGTATAATTTTGATATTGACGTTACGGCGAAAGTGGAGGAAATTCCTGTCGGCGTCAAGCAGAAAGTGGAGATATTAAAAGCGCTCTATCGCGGCGCGGATATTTTGATTCTCGACGAGCCGACGGCGGTCTTGACGCCGCAGGAAACGGACGAGTTGTTTGTCCAGCTGGAAAAGCTCCGTGAGGACGGGCATACGATTATATTTATTTCGCATAAGCTGGACGAAATCAAACGTATCTGCAACCGCGCGACGATCATGCGCAACGGAAAAAGCATGGGAACTTATGAAGTTTCCGAAATCAGCACGGATGATATGTCTAAATTAATGGTCGGGCGCGAAGTGGTTCTGACATTTGAGAAAAAACCGCCGGTCTTGAAAGATATTGTCATGAGCGTTCGTGATTTGACCGTGCGTAACGCGCAGGGCGTCTTGAAAGTCGATCATCTTTCGTTTGATTTAAAAGGCGGGGAGATTCTCGGCGTGGCCGGCGTGGAAGGCAACGGACAATCGGAATTGATCAACGCCATCACGGCTATTAATAAATCTTACGGCGGGGATATTTTTATCAAAGGCGAAAATATTCAGAAAGATTCTATCAAAGGCGTCCGCGACAGAAAACTGGGCCACATCCCGGAGGATCGCATGATCAGCGGCTGCGCGGGAAATCTGACGATCCGGGAAAATATGTTCTCGAATCAATATAATGATCTGGCCTATTCCGGAAAAGTGCTGTTAAAAACAAAAGTTCTGGAAACGCGCGCTTCTGAACTCGTGAAAGAATATCTTGTCAAGTGCAAAAATCCGGAACAAAACGTCGGAATGCTCTCCGGCGGCAATATTCAAAAAGTCATTGTCGCGCGGGAATTTTCCACCCAGCCGGATATTATTATCGCGAACCAGCCGACAAGAGGCATTGATGTCGGCGCGGCGGAATTTATCCGGCGCCGGCTTCTGGAATACCGTGACGCGGGCTGCGCGATTATCCTGATTTCCGCGGATTTGAACGAGATTTTCTCTTTAAGCGACCGTTTGGCCGTGATGTACAAGGGCAAATTCTCCGGCGTATTCACGGACGTGGAGAGCGTGACGGAAGAACAGCTTGGACAGTATATGCTGGGTCTGCGGCATGATGACGAACTGCGAGGTGCGATCTATGAACGCTGAAAAAAGATTTGAGATTTTCCGCCTGTTCTTCTCGATTTTGATCGCGCTTCTGGTGTCGTTCGCGCTGATCTTTCTCGTAAGCAAACAGCCGGTTGACGCGATAGTGGCCCTTGTGACGGGGCCGTTCAAGAGCGCGCGCAATCTGGCCAATGTGATAGAAGCCATGATTCCGCTGATTTTCACCGGCACGGGCGTTTGTATCATGTTCTCGGCCAATCAAATCAATCTGGCGTCGGAGGGGGCGTTTCATCTGGGCGGACTGGTCGCCTCGGCGTTCGCGCTGTCGCTCGGACTGCCCGCCGGTCTCAGCCCGATTGTGTGTCTGGCGCTGGCCGCGCTTGCCGGAGGATTGTTCACCGCGCTCCCGGCGATTTTAAAAATCAAAACCGGCGCTTCCGAAATGGTCGCGTCGCTGATGATTAATTATCTCTCTCTGTGGTTCTGTACGTTTATTTTAATGCACTTTATATTAGATCCGGCGGCGGGCGCGGCGTCTTACGCGCTGCCCAAGGCGTCCAAACTCCCGACGCTGTTTTCCGGGACGCGGATTCATTTCGGATTAATCATCGCGCTTCTCGTGGCGGTTCTGGGCTATATATTTTTATATCGCACGAAAATCGGCTATGAACTCCGGATCGCCGGCTCGAACAAGCAATTCGCGGAATATTCCGGCATTGATATTGTCAAAGTAATTTTAATTTCTCAATTGGTCGGCGGCGCGGTCGCCGGACTCGGCGGCGGCGTGGAAATGCTCAGCCCGATTTACAGCAGATTCACATGGACTTCCCTTTTGGGCTACGGATGGGACGCGATTGTAATCTGTACGCTGGCGAAACAGAATCCGATCAAAACGCCTCTGGCCGCGCTGTTTCTGGCGTATTTGAGAACCGGCGCTTCGATCATGGCCCGGACAACGGATGTCACTCTCGAAGTCGTTCAAATCACGCAGGGCGTTATCATTTTGCTTGCCGTCGCCGAACAGTTCCTGAGCAAAACGAAACACCGGATCATCGCGCGGGAGGCGAAAGCGGCCTTAAAGAAAGAGGAGGTTGCCTGATATGTTCCGTCTGTTCTTTTCGCCGGATTTTGTCATTGCCATTCTGCGCGCGACGACGCCGATTTTATTCGCGACGCTCGCGGCGGGCGTGGCCGCCAAGGCCGGCATATGCAATATGGCGCTGGAGGGAATCATGCTGTTCAGCGCGCTGTTCGGCGTCATTTTCAGCCATATCACGGGAAGCTGGATCGCCGCTTTGTTATTAACTTGTATCTGCGGCGGCGTGATCGGCCTGATTCTCGCGTTTTTCATCCTGAATCTCAAAACGGATGAGATCCTCGCGGCTATCGCGATCAACCTGACGGCCACCGGCGGAACGGTTTTATTATTACTCGCTTTCTCCGGCGATCGCGGGTCATCCACGTTCTCCACCGTCTCCGCTCCCGCCGTCGGCGGCGTGAATATCATGACGATTCTTTCTTTGATAATGGTCGCCGTCATGCACTTGTTTTTATATAAAACGCCGCTCGGACTGCGGATCCGATCCGTCGGCGAGAATAAAAACGCGGCGGAATCCGTCGGCGTCAAGTCGATTAAGATTCAATATATCGCGCTGATTATCAGCGGCGTATTGTGCGCCTGCGGCGGCTATTTCCTGTCGGGCGGCTATATGAATTCTTTTACAAGAAATATGCAGTCCGGGCGCGGCTTTATCGCGCTGGCCGCGAGTGAAATGGGGGCCAATACGCCGATTGGCGGCTTTCTTGTGGCGTTATTGTTCGGCGTCGCGCAGGCTATCGGGAATCAGCTGCAATTGACCAATATCCCGGTGGAATTGATTCAAATGATCCCTTACGCGACAACGCTGATCGGACTTGCCGTATTTAGTTATATCGTCCGGAAGAAGAAAGAAAATCTCGCCAAAGGGGCGTAATAGATAATATTTTATTAAAAAATTACGCGCGTGACAGGGGGAAAAGATTCCCCCTGTCACGAAAATCAGGGGGCGGAAAAATCATGGATCAGTCACGGGAAATTTATAATTTATGGCTGGAAAAGCTGGACAAGAACAATCCGCTTTACGCGGAATTGGTTGAGATTAAAAATAACGACGCGGAAATTACGGACCGTTTTTATCGTGAGATTGAGTTCGGCACGGCGGGACTGCGCGGAATCTGCGGCGCGGGTACGAACCGGATGAATGATTTGACAGTCGGACGCGCCACGCGGGGAATCGCGAATTATATATTAAAATCCGGACAGGATCCGAAAAAAGGCGTCGTGATTGCCTATGACTGCCGGTATCACTCGAAAGAGTTTTCCGAGATGGCCGCCGAGATTTTCGCCGGGAACGGCATCCGGGCGTATTTGTTCCCGTCCCTGCGTCCCACGCCGGAGCTTTCATATGCGATCCGGAAACTTGGCGCGGCGTCCGGCGTCAATATGACGGCAAGCCATAACCCGAAAGAATATAACGGCTATAAAGTTTATTGGAACGACGGCGCGCAGATTTCCGGCGAGGTATCGGACGGGATTTTGTCGGAAATTCAAAAGCTGGATTTATTTGACGCTTTTCCGCGAATTTCAATCCCGGACGCCGTACAGCGGGGATTGATCGTCATGCTCGGCGATGAGATGGACCGGGATTATTTAAATTATATCTTGTCTTTGTCGCAGCGCCCGGATTCGGAATTGGATTTGAACACGCCGATTGTATATACGCCGCTCAACGGCGCGGGAAGCGTCCCCATGATGGAAATGGCGAAAGCGCGGGTCTTCCGGAATTTTATGATCGTACCCGAACAGAAAGACCCGGATCCGGATTTCAAATCCGTACCGTTTCCCAATCCGGAAAATCCGAAAGCGTTTGAAATCGCCGAGAAAATCGGAAAAGATGTCGGCGCGGAGGTTTTGATCGCCACGGACCCGGATTCGGATCGGATGGCGATTGAGGTTTCGGACGGCAAAGGCGGCTATATCGCGTTAAATGGCAATCAAACCGGCGGATTATTAATCGCGTATCTCGCGGAAAGCCGGAAGGCGCGCGGGACGCTCCCGGACAAAGCGGCTATGATCAAATCTATCGTGACCGGCGATTTCGGGAAGGCGATTTGTGAGGATTACGGCATTCAGGTATATGAATCCCTGACGGGATTTAAAAATATCTGCGGGAGAATCCCGGAGATCCAGTCAAAAGGCTATGAATATTTCTTCGGATACGAGGAAAGTATTGGTTGCGCGCCCGGAGAGGAAGTGCGGGACAAAGACGGCATTTCCGCCGGAATGCTGGTGTCTGAAATGGCGGCGTATTATCGCGCGCGGGGACTCAGCCTGACGGATGTTCTGGACCGGCTTTATCAGAAATACGGATATTATTCGGAAGATCAGATTTCGATTGTCTTACAGGGCAAGGCGGGACAGGAACGGATCAGCCGTATCATGGACGCTTTGCGCAATCGGGAGATCCAATCATTCGGCGGCTTCACAATCGCCGAAAAGATTGATTATATCAACGGATGGCGGGATATTCCCCCGCAGAACGCGTTAAAATATACCATGACGGACGGAAGCTGGTTCGCCGCGCGTCCGTCCGGGACGGAGCCGAAAATTAAATTTTATTATTACGCTGTCGATCAGGATCAGACAATCTCGCGCCGCCGCGTCCGGGAGATGGCGTCCGCCGTGAATGATTTGATTGCTAAAATTGATTGAAATTATAAAATAAATTTATTGTAATTTTATAATAAATTTATAATAAATATATAAAATTTATAAGGGGGCATGATTTATGGGAACGCCGCACAACGCCGCGAACCGGGGAGACATCGCGCAAACGATACTGTTACCCGGCGATCCGTTACGCGCCAAAATGATCGCGGAGACGTATTTTGAGAATCCGGCGCGCTTCAATTCCGTGCGCAATATGTTTGGCTATACGGGGACTTATCATGGCAAGCGCGTTTCCGTCATGGGAACGGGAATGGGCATTCCGTCCATGGCGATTTATTCTTATGAATTGATTCATATTTATGGCGTCCGGAATCTGATCCGCATTGGCACCTGCGGCGCGATGACGGAACGTCTGAAATTAGGCGATATTGTCATGGCGCAGGGTTCCTGCACGGATTCCAATTACGCGCATCAATATCGCCTGCCGGGGACGTTCTCGGCCTTGGCGTCTTATGAGCTTCTGCGGCTGGCCGTGAACGCCGCGGACAAGAAAGAATTTCCTTATATGGTCGGCAATGTGGTGTCATCCGATGTATTTTACAAGCAGGAAAACGAGTGGAAACGATGGGCGGACATGGGCTGTCTCGCGTCGGAGATGGAGAGTTACGCGTTATATTGCAACGCCGCCCGCGCGGGGGTCAACGCGCTGGCGATTTTCACGGTTTCGGATTCCATGGTCACGGGGGAGCAGACATCCGCCGAAGCGCGTCAGAACAGTTTCACCAACATGATGGAAGTCGCGCTGGATGTCGCGGCGCAATTGTCGGATTAAAATCAAATCAAACGCGCGAAAACCGGAGGGGAATCCGTTCCCCTCCGGCTTTATGTTTGATTTTACAGCCAACGCCGCGTTTTATGCGCGATCAGAATTCCGGCGAATAAAATCAAAATAGAGCTTGACAATAACATCCAAGTTTCCGCGCCGATGGATCTTATATCTATATTATTAGCATAATGATCTTGCGCCATACCGGGGAATCCGCCCGGCATATCCGGCATTTGTCCCGGCGTCTGTCCTGTCATATCCGGCATATTATCCGGCATATTGC
>CAJOQY010000219.1 GCA_905236835.1 uncultured Oscillibacter sp.
CAACGCTTCCAGATACAGCCGCTCCGCCGTTTTGGAACGGTTTGTATCTGCTACTATTATAGCGGCTGTGTTACAGCAGAACGACAACAACTGTTGAGACGCGTTGTCATCCGCCGCGAGATTCCGGGCAATCGTCAACGCTTTGTTTCCCAGCGTGTCCGCGTCCTCCATGCGGTTGTGTTCGTATAAGAAATTCGCCGTATTATTGCAAATCCACGCAAGAATCCGCTCATAATCGCCGGGATTGTCTTTTGTAAGTTCCGCCGCCCGCGCTTCCGCGTCACGGAATATTTGTTGCGCTATGTCCGGCGGACAGGGATAGATTTCCAGCCAATAGCGCAGATTTTCCGCTTCCGCGTCCAGCCGCGCCGATGTTTCGTCGTCGTCCCACGCCGCGAAATTCACACACGCTTGCTCCCCGCGCCGTAAAATCCCCGATTCCTCCGCCCGGTCCGGATATACTATCAGCACACAGCGCAAGCCGTAACAAATCCGCTGAATCTCATCGGCGTAACTCTCCGGATCGTCCTGAAGATATTTCAGATATACACTCAGCGCGTCACGGTAACACGCTTCCGCCGCGCGCGGACGAGATGTCTTTTCCAGCGCGTCCGCCAAATAGGACGCCGCCTCCGCCGCGTCCAAATCCGCTTCCGGATCGTCAGTCTCCGTCCGGTACAGTTTGAGCGCGTCGCGCAGATAACTTTCCGCGTCGTCGTATTCTTCCCGCGCGATATGGCATTTGCCAATCAGCAGTTTGATTCCGGCGCGGTCGTCCGGTTCATCCGATTCCGTGTAATGTTCGTCCAATTCGACGCCGATTTTGATTGCCCGCTGATAATCTTTTTGTTTATACAAAAAATCCGCGTAATCATACAGGACATCCCATTTCATGCGATTCTCTTCCGCAAGCGTCACGTTTTCGGCGTATAACTCCGCGATTTTGACCGCGCGTTCTTTCGTCATGCCGCTTTCGGACAACGCGGCGGCGTTTTTGATTTCGACGGCTTTGCGGCGATTGATTCGCGTTCGATTCTCAATTTCCTCCAACTTCCGCTTGTCCGCCATGAACCGTTCCGCCTTGGAAAATCCCAATGTAAAAGCAAATTCCTGATAAATTAAATTATCAATTTCCGTCTCTTTTGAAAACTGATCCTGTCCGGAAAATTTATCCGGATATTGTTCCAACTCCGTCCGTACATAATCCCGGAAAACCTTCAATTCCGCTGTTGTCTGGTCATCCGGCAGTTTTTGAAAGAGTATCCGAATCCGGGGACGTTTGGCGGGTCCGCTGTTCCGGAATTGCCGATACGCCGTTTCAAATTCTTCTTTTGTGGCGTCGCCGATATGCCGTCCCGCGATCAGGAAAAAGAAATCGCATTCCCGGACAAGCTGATTTAATTCATCCTGTTTGCGTTCTTTGGAGAAAGCGCGGTCCTCATATTCGCACCGTCTGACCTGAAATTTCGCCCGGTCCGGTTCATCGTCATGATTCAATCCATGAATAACGCTCTCCAGATGATCCCGCAGACCCGCGAACTCGTTGATAGACGACGCCAGAAACACCGTGAATTTCTTTTCCGCGTTTTTGTTTTCCGCTTTCATATCCGCATCTCCCGTCCGTGATAAAATCCGCTTCGCCTGATTTTTTATAATTTTGATTTTATCACAAATCAAATCATAATTCATCCGTTTTTTCGACAAAATCAAAATCGGCGTAATAAAAAAATCCCCCGGCGACGGGGGATTTGTCAATCAAGCGTTTATATTTCAAATATCAATTCCATATCGCGCGGCAGGACAAACGCGGGGACGCCTTCTATAGCCGGGGCTATGGCGTACATTGGCCAGAATACCGTAATTCCGTTTCGCGTGATATAAAAATTACGCGGATTCCAATATTTTTTTAATAACTTTTCCCATCCGGGATGATAACGCGCTTCTCCCCGGCTTTCCTGTCTGATAATCTCATTGCGCGCCGTCTCCATGATACAGGCGCGCCAGCGGGAACGCGGCGGGAACAACGTCGACAGCGGCACGGCGAATCCGGTCGCCATATCCCATGTGTCCCCCCAGCGGCGCGCGAATGTCCCGCCCGGCATATTCAATTCCCGCTGTTCGATATATAAACTCCAAAACCGTCCGCCCCGATATGTCTCACGCGCGTATAATTCCGCCTGAAAATACGGCGTCGGCGAACTGTTTTCCAGCGCGGCGCGGGCTTCCGCCTTCGCCCATGGAAGCAAATCCCGTTCGCAGTATTTTAAAAAGCATTTTTTTTGCAGAATATAATAACTCCGTATGCGCCGCCACGGTTTCAAATCCGGGGGAAGATATAATTTCACGGACGCTTTTAATACCGGCAGTCCGTCGAAATCCCATTCTTTTTCCGTGTCCAGCGATTCCGGGAGAAACTGTTCCCAATCCGATTCTTGCCAATGTCTCCGCCTCATCATCCCGCCGCTTCCCCCTTCCCGCGTTCCAGTCTATGCCGACGGTTCGCGTCATGTGCGGAAACGCGGGGCTTGAAAAAAGCCTAATGTCATGAACTTAACTGAATCCCCCCGGCGGGTCCTTGGCGGACGGCCAACGCGCC
>CAJOQY010000220.1 GCA_905236835.1 uncultured Oscillibacter sp.
AAAATAAAAATTATTTCCGGCAGGTATCGCAGACGCCATATAAAACCGTCTCGGTTTTGTCGATCTCAAAACCGTCGATTTTTGAGACGTTGCTGATAAATTCGCGGGTTTCCTCCGTGTCCATGTGAAATGTCCGCCCGCAGCGGGTACAGCTTAAATGCAGTTTTTCACGGCACGGGGGGGCGTCCAGATACTGGAAACATACCTCCCGGCTGGCCGTCCGGGAAATCCGGCGCAGTTTGCCTTCCGATTCCAGCGCGGATAAATTTCGATAGATGGCGCTCAGACTGACGCATTCGGATTTCAACGCGTCGGCGATTGCCCGCGCCGAAAGCGTTTCGTCCGGATGCTGTTCCAGATAAGTTAATAACATTTTACGCTGACGCGTGACGTATTTCGATTTTGACAAGCCGCTTCACCCCCTGAATGAAAAATAAAATAATTTTATTTAAAAAATTTTATTTCGCGCCCATTTGCTGTAATTTTTTCCGGTCCCAGAGTTGGACGCCGGTTTTGCTGGCCGCTTCCCGCGCGCCTTTGGTGAACGTGCTGTTCGTCATCACGACGGCCACTTGGCATTTATAAATTTTGGCCCCGGTAAATACTTCCTGCACGGGCTTATTGCTGAGCGCCTTTTGATAACGCTTGCATTGAATGCAATAACGCTTGCCGTCCCGGACCGCGATAATGTCCGCGCCCTGATCCCCGGAGCCGCCCATGACTTTGATCTGATGGAAGCCGTGCCGGGATAATAATTGCGCGCAGTAACGCTCAAATTCCGGCCCGGTCATCGTGTCCATATGCTTCCTGACCGGCGCGAAAATCTGATAAAGCAGAAAAGGCGCGGCTAATATTAATAATATAAACAAAAGGCCCTCCGTCGTCCCGGAAAAATCCCCTATCCAGCCGGATATGACCATCGCGGACGCCTCGAAAATTCCGAGCGGCTCTCTCATAATTCACCGTCCAGAATATGCGCTTTATATCCGTCAGCCGTATCCGACATCTGGAAATCCAGCCCCGGCGTGAATATGATTTCCCCCCGGTCCGTGATTAAAATCATATCAAAATCCAGAGATTCCCCGTGTTCCCGCCAAAACGCCTCCGCGCCGTCCGGCCCCATGATAAACAACGCCGTCGACAGAGCGTCGCATACGGTCCCGTCCCGCCCGACAATCGTGACGGATAATAATCCTTTCCGCGCCGGACGACCGGTTTCCGGGTCCATAATATGCCAATAATTCACGCCGTCCGAACCGGTGAAATAACGCTGGTATCCGCCGGACGTGACGGCGGCTTTGTCAGCCGTCTGAAATACGCCGATATAATTGGACGCGTCGTCCGGGTCCTGCACGCCGATTCTCCATAACGATCCGTCGGGCTTGGTTCCAATCGTCTGGATATTGCCGCCGAGATTTAACAGCGCCGATTTGACGCCGCGCGATCTTAACATATCCGCGGCCTTTTTCCCGGCGTAGCCTTTGGCGACCGCGCCGAGGTCAATTTCCATGTTTTCCCCAAGTTCCACGGCGCGCTTGTTTTTGTCTAATTTTATATTTTTATAATCCACATAGCGTAATAATTCCGTGATTTCATCATTTGACGGAATTTGATATTCATCCGTTGTAAAGCCCCAGAGCCGTACAATGGGATAAATCGAAATATCCAGCGCGCCGCCCGTGATTTTGCATAAATCCAGCGCGGATTTCAACAAATCCGCAGTTTCGTCTTTCACTTCGCCGCCGCCGTTCTGATTCGCCTGATAAATATCGCTGTCCGGATTCGTCGCCGACATTTTTGACTCGACGGACATCACGGCCTGTTTGACCTCTTCCATCAGCGCGTCCATATCCTCCGGATTCAAATCCGCCTCCGGGTTGTCATACGCCGTGAATTCCATAAACGTATCCATGGCGAAAAAAGAGATATGGCGCGCTTCCGGCGTGACTTCCGCGCCGGAACCGCCGCAGGCGGACAAAGAAAACAAAAAGAAACTCAAAATCAGCCCCGCCGACATGACAGACGGACGCCGCTTCATAAAAACGCCCCCTCGCGTATGCGAAATCAATTTTTCTGATTATATTTTAACGCTGAAATATCTTTTTGTCAACCGTTCGCCGGACGCCGCGAGACCGGCGGGTACGCGTAATATGAACGGGAAAAAAGCCCCGCGGAAAAAAATTTGTATCGCGCGAAAAAAAACACTTGCAATGGCGGTCTGAATGTGATATAATCCGTTTCGCTCTTTCGGGGTGAAAGCTCCGGCGGGGTAAATTCGTGATTTTACGATATGGAAAGGGGTGACGAGAGCATATGAAGAAAGGAATCCATCCCAGTTATCAGCAGACTACGATTACATGCGCCTGCGGTAATGTGATTGAGACAGGTTCTACCCGAAAGGATATTAAGGTGGAAGTCTGCTCGAAGTGTCATCCCTTCTTCACGGGCAAGCAGAAACTGGTTGACACGGGCGGACGCGTGGCGAAGTTCAACAAGCGTTTCGGCCTGTCCCAGTGACCGGCGCGTATTCGGACAGAGCAACACCCTCCCCTACGCGGGGAGGGTGTTTTTCAGAAATCAGAAAGAAGGGACATGATTTAATATATGGGCGTTCATGACGGGCATAGGCATCATATGCGCCAACGGTTTTTGACCAGCGGTCTGGACGCTTTCGAGGATCATGAAATTCTGGAAATGCTGTTGTTCTACGCGATTCCCCGAAAAAATACGAATTTAATCGCGCATCAGCTGATAGATGATTACGGATCCTTGTCCGCTGTGCTGAACGCGTCCGCCGATGATCTGATGACGCGGCACGGGATCGGGGAAAACGCGGCTGTCCTGCTGAGTCTGCTGACGCCGGTGGTCCGCAGGATTCAGGTATCCGCGCTTGGCGTGGAACTGTCGTCTCTGAAAAACGTGGGCAAATATCTTGTGGAACTGTTCAGAGGCGTACAGGTCGAATGTTTTTATCAGCTTTGCTTCAACCGAAAAAAGAAAATGCTCCTGTGCAAAAAACTGGACACGGGCAGTTTATCATCTTCCCGCGTGGATATACGCGCGCTGCTGCAAAACGCGTTGCTGCCCGGTGTGGATTCCGTGGTGATTTCGCACAACCACCCGGACGGGGACGCGATGCCATCCCCGGAGGATTACGCGGCGACGGAGCGCGTCAGAGAAGCGCTGAAATATATTGATGTCGACCTTTGGGATCATATCATTGTATCGGGCGAGCGTTACGCGTCCCTGCGGCGGAGCGGATATTTTTCCATGTGAGATTTTGGGATGATTCGCGTTTATTGATAAGATTTTTTGGATGATTTGCGTTTTGTTGATCATGAATATATGGAGGCTCGGTTTATGAGCGGTTTGTTTTTAAAAATTTCGCGCCGCCGCCTGACGGAATACGGGCGGCGCGTGGCGGCGTTTCCGCTGGCGTTTGTGATGATCTTGTCCCTGTTCGCGAGTTTGCCCGCGCCCGCGCGCGCCGAATCCGGACATAAATTGATCGCCATTACATTTGATGACGGCCCGTCGAACAACACGCCGGTATTATTGGACGGGCTGGAAGCGCGCGGCGCGGTGGCCACGTTCTTTATGTGCGGGGCCAACGGCAGTCACGGCGTTGTCAAACACGCGGATTTGCTGGAACGTATGTATTCCCTCGGCTGTCAGCTGGCCAATCACTCGTATCGGCACCCGAATTTTACGAAAATCACATCAGAACAGATGACAAGCGAACTGGGCGGCGTGGAAGCGTATATATACGGCGCTGTCGGCGCGGAATATCTGGAAGTGGTGAGAATCCCCGGCGGATCGAATACGGAACGCATTCGCGCCACGGTCGCGCACCCGATGATAACATGGAATGTCGATCCGTTCGACTGGCGGGATCGCAATGAGGAAATTGTCTATCAGCGCATTATGGAACGCGCCGTGGACGGCGGAATTATTTTATTGCATGATTTATATCCCACCAGTATCGCCGCCGGACTGCGCGCGATTGATTCCCTGCGCGAACAGGGTTATGAATTTGTGACGGTGTCGGAATTGTTCCGGCGGCGCGGGGTATATCTGGAAAATCACACGGTTTACAGCGGCGCGCCCGCCGACGGGACGGATCTTGGCCCGTATAACGGCCCGTCCATTACTGTATCCGTGGAAGCCGGAAGCGGCAATACGCTGATTTCCATTCAGGACCCGGAAGAAAATATTACGTCGATTCACTATACGACGGACGGCTCCGCGCCGACGCTGTCAAGCCCGTTATACAGCGGCCCCGTGGCCATTGGCGGCGATACGACGATACGCGCCGCCGGTTTTGACCGGTTCGCCACCCGGACGCCAATCAATGAAAAGACCGTTCACGCCGGGACCGCCGCGCCGCGTATTGAATCCGTATCGAAAGGCAAAATCACGCTTTCCAGCGCGACGGACGGCGCGAGTATTTATTTCACGATTGACGGCACGGATCCGCGCCTGTCCGGGGAAAAATATACCGGCGCGATTACGCCGGGAAATATCACAAAAGCCGTGTCGATTGTCCCCGGACGCGCCAGAAGCGATGTAATCACAATCACAAAAATGTCAGACGGATCTCTGTTCCGGGATGTTGATCCCAACGCGTGGTATTTTGGCGCGCTGGACAACGTGGTTAAATCCGGCTGGATGGGAAGCGTGGGAGATTATAAATTTTCGCCGGACAGCGGCGTCAGCCGCGCGGCGCTGGTGAGTATTTTATACCGCATGGAAAAAAGTCCGAATGTGAAAACAGATTCCGGGTTTGAGGACGTTCCCGCCGATTCATGGTACGCGCCGGGCGTGGCGTGGGCGTCGGAAAACGGGATTGTCAAAGGCAGAAGCGACACGAGATTTGATCCGTCCGGGATTGTCACGCGCCAGCAGGCGGCGACGATTTTATACCGTTACGCGCAATGGTCCGGACGGCAAGGCAACGGCTCCGGGAGTTTATATTCTTACTCGGATGAAAATATTGTCGCGCCGTTCGCCCGCGCCGGGATGGAATGGTGTGAAAGCAATG
>CAJOQY010000221.1 GCA_905236835.1 uncultured Oscillibacter sp.
ACGCAAAAAAGCAAATTAAATTTTTAACTGGAGGAATTTTTTATGAAAGTCGCGCTTGCGTCCGATCATGGCGGATATGAATTAAAAGAATATATCAAAACCGTATTGGAACGGCTGGGGCATGAATATGAGGATTTCGGCTGTTACGGGCCGGAAAGCTGTGATTATCCGGATTTCGGCGAACCCGCCGCGCGCGCCGTGGCCGACGGCGGATGTTATCGCGGGATTCTGGTGTGTTATACGGGTATCGGCATTTCCATGGTCGCCAATAAAATTCACGGGATCCGCTGCGCGCATTGCACGGACAGCCTTCAGGCGGAACTGACGCGCCGCCACAATGACGCGAATATGATCGCGCTGGGCGGCGGATTCACCGGAAAAGCCATGGCGGAACGCATTGTGGAAGTATTTCTGTCCACGGATTTCGAGGGCGGACGCCACGAACGCCGCGTTCATAAAATTATGGCGGCGGAAAACTGAAAAATTATTCGATATTCGCGAACAGGGCGCAGCCGTTTTTTTGACGGACGCCCTGATTTTTTAAGATTTTATAAATAATTATAAATAAATTTATTTATAAAATTATAAAAATTTATAAAAACATGGGCAGCGCCCGGCGGCGGTTTTCGATTTCCACAACAGACGCGCTGGGAGCGTATTCCCCGTCCAGAGACCACGGAAGATTCTCTTTCGTTTCCAGACGTATGGAAGACACATGACGGAAAATAAAATGCTCATAATCTTGATTGACAAGCGTTATCATGATATTTTGCAAATCCAGCGGATTTTTCGGATTGGGGATTAATAATAATTCAAACAATCCGTCGTCTAAAACGACTTGGGCCTCTTCCAGTTTCATGATGCCGCCGATGGATGTCGAATTGCAGACCGCGCCGAATAAATATTCCCCGTCCAGACATTCGCCGTCCGCCGTCAGGCGGATTTGATACGGGCGCAGGGATTCCAGATCGCGCATCCCCTCTAAGATATAGGCGAAATGCCCGAGGGCGTTTTTGGACGCCTGCGGCGCGGCGTAGGAAGAACGGGTAAACGCCCCGAAAGAGGCGATATAAATAAAATGCCGGTTGTTCCATTGTCCGGCGTCCAGACGCCGGACGGATCCGGTCCGCGCGGCGGCGGCGGCCTCGACGGGATTCAACGGGATACGCAGTGACGCGGCGAAATCATTCGTGCTTCCCTGCGGCAGATAGAGCAGGGGCGGCGGATTATCCAATTCCAGCAGGCCGGACGCGGTTTCATTTAAAGTCCCGTCCCCGCCCGCCGCGACGACGGCGTCAAACGAACTTCCGCGGCGCAGGACATATGAATAAGCGTCCCCGGGTCCGGCGGTGTTGTGAATCGCGAGTAAATACCCGGATTCCGACAGTTCCGCCGCCGCGTCATACAACGGCCCGCGCGGCTTGCTTTTTCCCGCCAGCGGATTGACAATCATCAGCATTTTTTTCATCCTGATCCCCCCGGAAGCCGCCGGAAAATCAAAAATTTTTCCTGTCGGCCCGTCTGATAGTTTTTGAATAAAAAAATAAAATTTTTTATAATAAATCTTAACCGCTTGTTTTTTTATCACAGACAGTATAGCACAGGAAAAACGGAATTGCAATTCCCGGCGAAAATGTGTATAATAGATTTCTATCATCCAGACATCATTCGGAAATAAATTATTCTGACAAAGGCAGGTGTATATCGAATTATGAATCCCAACAGAAGGTATATCGCTTTTGGCCTGACGGCGTTCCTGAGCGTCGCCGCGATTTTGCTGTTTTATGACACGCTTTTCGGCACCCATGCCCTTCAGGGATTGTGGGGGCAGTTTTTCAGCGCGGTCAGCCCGGTCGCGCTGGGCGCTTTCATGGCCTATATGCTCGCCCCCATGGTCAATTTTTTCGAGCGGCTGTTCTTTTATGTCCATGTGCGCCGCGCCAAGCGGAACGGGCAGTTAAACGAACCGCTGGTCCGGGGCGTCAGCGTGTTTCTGGTGTGGGCGATCGTCGCCATTATCGTGTTTTTATTGCTCAGCGTGCTTTTGCCGGAATTATATCGCAGCGTCCGGCAGTTGGCGTCCAATATGCGCTTATATTATGACACGATCAACCGTTGGATCACGATGCTGTTTGAACGCTTCCCGGACGCGGAGGACTGGATGACAAAACGCCTTGAGGACGCTTATAATGAAATTGATACTTATATTCAGACCGCGCTTTCATCCGTGCAGACGCTGATGGCCGTCGCCGGACGCGGATTTCTCAATTTTTTGAATTTCCTGAAAAATCTGCTGGTGGGCATGATCGTTTCCGTCTATCTCATGAGTACCAAAGAACACGTCGCCGCCAGTTCCAAGCGGCTGTTGTACAGCCTGTTTTCCAAAGAGACCGTCAGTTGGATTCTCCGCGCCGTCCAGAAGGCCAACGCGATTTTCTCCGGATTTGTCCGGGGCAAATTGCTTGATTCGCTGATTATCGGCGTATTATGTTTTATTGGCTGTGTGCTTTTAAATTTCCCGTACAGCCCATTGATCTCCGTGTTCGTGGGCGTAACGAATATGATTCCCTTTTTCGGTCCGTTTATCGGCGCGATTCCCAGCGTATTTTTGATTTTACTCGTCTCTCCCATTCAGGCGCTTTATTTTACCGTGTTTATTCTGGCGTTACAACAGCTTGACGGCAATGTCATCGGCCCGAAAATTCTGGGCGATCAGACGGGGCTTTCCAGTCTGTGGGTGATTATCGCGATTTTGATGGGCGGCAGTTTCTTCGGGATTCCCGGTATGTTTTTCGGCGTTCCGGTGCTGGCCTGTTTATATTCCGCCTGCGTATTCCTGATCGAATCGCGCCTGAGAAGCCGGAAACTCCCGGTGGAAGTATCCGCCTATGACAAAAAAACCAGAATCCGGGCGCGCT
>CAJOQY010000222.1 GCA_905236835.1 uncultured Oscillibacter sp.
GACCGTCAAAATTTCCTGAAGCGTATACGCCGCGCCGTAAGCCTCCAGCGCCCACACTTCCATCTCCCCGAAACGCTGCCCGCCGAACTGGGCTTTGCCGCCCAACGGCTGTTGCGTGACCAGCGAATACGGACCCGTCGATCTGGCGTGAATTTTATCGTCAACCAAATGATGCAGTTTTAAGAAATACACATAGCCGACCGTTACTTTATTATCAAACGGCTCGCCGGTTCTGCCGTCATATAAAACGCTCTTGCCCTCCGGGTCCAGTCCGGCTTCTTCCAGCATAGCCGAAATATCTTCCTCACGCGCGCCGTCAAAAATCGGCGTGGCGACTTTATAGCCCAGTTCATGCGCGGCGTAGCCCAGATGCACTTCCAGAACCTGTCCGATATTCATACGGGACGGGACGCCCAAGGGATTTAATACTATATCAAGCGGCGTGCCGTCGGGCAAAAACGGCATATCCTCCTGCGGCAGAATCCGGGAGACGACGCCTTTATTGCCGTGCCGTCCGGCCATCTTGTCGCCGACTTGAATTTTTCTTCTCTGCGCGATATATACCCGGACGACCATATTCACGCCGGGTCCCAGTTCATCGCCGCCCTCGCGCGTGAATGTTTTGGTATCTAATACAATTCCGCTTTCGCCGTGCGGGACTTTCAAAGACGTGTCGCGCACTTCCCGCGCCTTTTCGCCGAATATCGCGCGCAGCAGTCTCTCTTCCGCCGTCAAATCCGTCTCGCCTTTCGGCGTGACTTTGCCGACCAATATATCACCGGATTTGACCTCCGCGCCGACGCGGATAATTCCGTTTTCGTCCAAATCTTTCAACGCGTCGTCGCCGACGTTGGGAATATCTCTCGTGATTTCCTCCGGCCCCAATTTCGTGTCGCGGGCGTCGATTTCAAATTCCTCAATATGAATCGACGTGTAAATATCATCCCGGACAAGGCGTTCGTTTAATAATACCGCGTCCTCGTAATTATAGCCTTCCCACGTCATGAAGCCGACCAAAATATTTTGTCCGAGCGCGATTTCGCCGTGATCCGTCGCCGGACCGTCGGCAAGCGTCGTCGGCGCCTCCCGTTCCCCGTCCGGGCCGATCCGCCAGCCGTGCACCCGGTCGCCTATATCCACAATCGGCTTTTGATTAATACACGTCGTATGATTGGATCTTAAAAATTTAATCAACGGATAATCTTTCGTCACGCCGCTCAAATCGCCGTTTTCGGGGCTAATATCATAGCGCACCGTCACATGGCGGGCGTCCAAAGACGTTACAACGCCGTCGCCCTCGGCCAATACGGTAATCTCCGAATCCACGCAGACTTTGTGTTCCATGCCGGTTCCGACAATGGGCGAATGCGGCCTTAACAGCGGCACGGCCTGCCGCTGCATATTCGCGCCCATCAACGCCCGGTTGGCGTCGTCATTGGGCAAAAACGGGATCATGGCCGTCGCGATTGAAACCATCATGCGGGGGGATACGTCGATATAATCCACCCGATCCCGGTCCACAACGACGATCTCATCACGATGACGCGCCGTAATGCGCGGATTGAGCAATCTCCCCCGATCGTCCACCGGCTCGGCGGCGGGTCCGACGATGTAATTATCTTCCTCGTCCGCCGTCATATAAGTGATTTCTTTTGATACAACTCCCGTTTCTTTGTCCACCGCCCGGTAAGGCGTTTCGATAAAGCCGTAATCATTCACGCGGGCATACGTCGCGAGATAAGAAATCAAGCCGATATTGGGTCCCTCCGGCGTCTCTATCGGACACATACGGCCATAATGCGAGTAATGCACGTCGCGGACTTCCATATTCGCGCGTTCGCGGGACAATCCGCCGGGACCCAAGGCCGATAAGCGCCGCTTATGCGTCAATTCAGCCAGCGGATTCGTCTGATCCATGAACTGGCTCAACGGACTGGATCCGAAAAATTCTTTAATGGCCGCCGTCACGGGCCGGATATTAATCAAACTCTGCGGCGTGACGGATTCCAGATCCTGTATCGTCATTCTCTCCCGGACCACGCGTTCCATGCGGGAAAAGCCGATCCGGAATTGATTCTGCAATAATTCCCCCACGCAGCGCAGGCGCCGGTTTCCAAGATGATCAATATCATCTTTGACGGAAACGCCCATCCACAGGCCGTGCATATAATTTATAGACGCCAATATATCATCAATAATAATATGCTTGGGAATTAATTTATCGCGATTTAATATAATCTGATCCTGAAGCTCTTCGCCTTTATATTTTTTCAATAAATCAAGCAGAACGGATAATCTCACGCGTTCCCGAATGCCGCAGACTTCTTTCGGATCAAAATCCACATAATGCGACATATCGCACATACGATTGGACTGCACCCGGAGCGGCGAACCCTCCACGTCAATCGTGATTTCATACACGCCGACGGCGTCTAATAATTTCGCGTCCTCTTTGGTCAATACATGACCGGTTTCAAATAAAATCTCGCCGGTGGCGGGATCCGTGACGGGCATTAATTCGCCCGTGACCGGGTCTTTTTCGCCGCCTAATAATTTATATCCCGTCACGCGCTGCCAAAGAGATAATTTTTTATTAAATTTATATCTCCCCACGACGGACAAATCATAACGCCGCGCGTCGAAAAAGAAGCTGTTTAACAGCGAATCCGCCGCCTCGACCGTCGGCGGCTCGCCGGGACGCAGTTTGCGATAAATTTCAAGCATGGCGTCCTCATAAGTTTTACACGGGTCTTTTTCCAGCGTAACCGCGATCCGGGGATCGTCGCCGAATCTGTCTAAAATTTCCTGATCGGTTTTCAGGCCCAGCGCGCGGATGAAACAGGTAATCGGGATTTTACGATTTTTATCAATTCTCACCCAGAAAACCTCGTTCGCGTCCGTCTCGTATTCCAGCCACGCGCCGCGATACGGGATCACCGTGCAAGACAAAATCGGCATATCGGTTTTCAAATCATTTTCTTTGCCGTAATACACGCCGGGAGACCGCACAATCTGGGAGACAACCACGCGTTCCGCGCCGTTAATCACGAACGTCCCGGAATGCGTCATCAACGGGAAATCGCCCATGAACAATTCCTGTTCTTTCATGACTTCCGTCTCTTTGTTGCGCAGACGGGCCTTGACTTTCAGCGGCGCGGCGTAAGTGGCGTCTCTGGCCTTGCACTCCTCGACGCTGTATTTGGGCTTCTCGTCCATTTTATAATCAATAAAAGTCAGTTCCAGATTGCCCTGATAGTCCGTGATGGCCCCCACGTCCCGGAACACTTCACGCAGTCCGGTGTCCAGAAATTCTTTATACGAATTTTTCTGGATTTCCAGCAGGTTTGGCATAGGGACAATTTCTTCGTATCTCGCGAAATTTCTGCGTTTGGTTTTGCCATAGGACTTGAATTTAGCCATATCTGGACCGCCTTTCTCCCGCTTCCCGCGCGCCGCGCCGTTTCCGGTTATCAAATATGACACGCCCGAAAGGGTTGTTAAAGATTTTCCGTTTCCCCTTGCGTTTGGGTGGGGAATGTGCTATAATCATTTCAGTTTATAAAATGGGATGTTTGACACGCATTCTCAAAAGTGATTTATTTTACCACAGATTTGCTCTGTTGTCAAGGGAAAATTTTGTGGCGAGTTTGCGTTTTCTGAAAATCCGCGGATTTAATTTAACAAAATCCCTTACGGCTTTGACGCCGCAAGGGATTTGATTTTATCCGGCTTTTATCCGGCTTTTCATTATTTGATCCGCCAGCCCGCCGACGGATCACAGCATATGGGCGCGCAGTTCCTCCGGCGACAGCGGGGACAAATCCGCCGGGGCGATGTCAAACACGGTCTTGCAGCCCGTCACGCCGCGCTGATACATACGACGCAGCGCCCGCGCGAACGCCGCCAATACGCTTCCCGTAAACTCCGGATTGGAATCTAATTTCAAATTATAAGATATAATATGCCTGTTTTCGCGGTTGAGACCCGTCGCGCCGCTTCTCAGAACCGTTCCGCCGTGGGGAAGTCCCGCGTGTTTTTCGCGCAGTTCCTCCATGCTGATAAAATATACCGTCGTGTCATAATCGGCGAAATAATCCGGCATTGTTTTAATTTTACGCTCAATTTCCGCCTGATCCGCGCCGTCTTTTATCACGACATAGCATTCCCGCGTATGCTTCTGCCTTGTCGACAACTCCGGCGTTTCCCCGGATTGGACGGCTTCCAGCGCGTCCGGGACGGGAACGGTATACTGCCGCGCGTCAAGAACGCCGTCAATGCGCCGGATCGCGTCCGAATGCCCCTGACTGACGCCGCGTCCCCAGAACGTATAATCTTTGCCGTCCGGCAAAATCGCCGACGCGTATAAACGATTCAGCGAAAACATCCCCGGATCCCATCCGGCGGAGATCAGCGCGATATGATTGTTTTCCAGCGCCGCCGCGTTGACGCGTTCAAAATGCTCCGGGATATGCGCGTGGGTATCAAAACTGTCTATGATATTAAAATCCCGCGCCAGTTCCGGCGAAATCACGGGCAGATCCGTCGCGCTTCCGCCGCAGATGATTAATATATCTATTTTATCCCGATATTCCCGGATCTTATCCGCCGGATAGACCGGGATTCCCGTCAGGCTCTTGACGCTTTCCGGATTCCGGCGGGTGAATATGCCCGTCAATTCCATATCCGGATTTTGTCTCACGGCGCATTCCACGCCGCGCCCGAGATTGCCGTAACCATAAATTCCAAGCCGCATAAAATTTTCCTCCTGATTTGATTGATTTTTACTATTTTATCCAAATATTCAAACATCTTTCAGTCGCTTTAACGCGTTCCGCGCTCCGCGGTCATCGGGTTTTATAGAAAGAATTTCATCATACAGTTTTTTAGCTTCCGCTTTTTTGCCTGTACGTTCCAGTAACATAGCCAGTTCTCCGCGGGGAGGGAGATTTTTGGGGTCAATGCGTATCACTTCGCGGAACAGGTCTTCCGCCTCCCGATAGTTCCCCTGTGACGCCAGCATACGCCCTAATTCCGTCCGGGGCGGGAGATTTTTGGGGTCAATGCGCATAGCGTCGCGGAACAGGTCTTCCGCCTCCCGTTAGTTCCCCTGTGACGCCAGCATACGCCCTAATTCCGTCCGCGATTGGACATTTCGCGGGTCAATGCGTATCACTTCGCGGAACAGGTCTTCCGCCTCCCGATAGTTCCCCTGTGACGCCAGCATACGCCCTA
>CAJOQY010000223.1 GCA_905236835.1 uncultured Oscillibacter sp.
CGTTGCCGGGGGCGTTGGCTTCCGCGATGGCTTCCCGCGCTTCCTCGTTGTCAATCACTTCCGGATCGTCGTCCTCCTCGGATTCTTCCGGCATGAAGATTTCCTTCGTCTGGTTATTATAATACGGAAGCCGCACGGGCGTCAAGATGGTACTGTAACTTGGATTTTCTTCCGGCGCGGCGGTATTCAAAAAACCATAGACAACTTGTCCGTTGCCGTCGCATAAAAAGCCGTCTTTGAATTCAAAATTGCCCAGCCGGGAAAGCGTCATGCCGTTCAATTCCGCCTGCGAATTGACGCCCATTTTCGATTTATCTCCGACGAGAAAGAATCCGTCGCCGTCGATCATGCAGTCAAGGCCGTGGGCGGTAGGCGCGAAAGTCTTGGTGCTGACATCCAGATCAATCGTGCCGATATTGCACCCGAAACCGATCTGGGCGGGGTTGCGTCCGCCGATCTCCTCCGTTCCGTTCGATCCGGCGTGAACCATGGTGTATAACGCCTCGTTGAACGTGTACCGCGTGGCTTTATATCCATAAGTATTCACGTTAGAGATATTATTGCCGATTACGTTCAAGGCCTCCATATGGGTTTGAAGGCCGGAAACAGCCGCGTACATGGAACCTGTCATGTAAGAAAACACTCCTTTTTCATCCATACGCGACGCGCCGCCGGGCCGCGGCCAATCGGGCCGCGCCCCATGACATCCCAAAAGGGACCTGCCATTTATCTTTTTATTTAAATTTATATTTAAATTTTTATAATTTTATTATATAAATATTTAAATATTATAACAATACGGCGCCGTCGATATTGGTAAAAATATTATTTCGCATTTCGGCCTGTGACATAGTCGTAATCACGCGGCCATATTGAATATTGATAATAAACGCCTGTGTGGAATCAAACGCCAGAATATTTTTCGCGCCTTTTTCCTGCGCCTTTTCCACGGATCCGGCGAGCCTGTCCATCAGATCGGGCGTCAGTTCGATTCCGCGTTCTTCCGCGCGGGCCAGCGCGTGTTTGGAAAAATTAATCCCCGCGTTGATATTCGCGCCAATATTCGCGTTGATTCCGGCGTTCGCGTTGATATTCGCGCCCGTCCCGTTATTCGCGCTGACATTCGCGTTTGTCCCGTCGTGATTGATATTGCTATTGGCGACTTCGCGCCGGAGCATCGCGCCGAATGACGCGTTTTGTTTGCGATTGACGTTTCCCGCCGATCCGCCGGGGCTGACTTTGCCGACAGGGGAAACGCCATTCAGCGGCGTAATTGGATTGGCCATCGTCCCGGCCTCCTTCCGTTCCGGATTTTATTTTTTATTTTTTATAATATCATTTATCCGATCATCGCGCCGGTGGCCGGATCATAATCCGTTACCCGGAAAGAATTATTATTATTGCCCGCGTCCGGTTCGCCCGCGTCGGCGATAGATTCCTCCGCCTGATTTTCCGCCGCGACCGCCTGTCCGCCGATTTGCGCCGCTTCCGCGCCGCTATCGTCATTCACGTTTTGTCCGTTATCGCCGCTCACGTTTGACGCGTTATTCTGATTCACACTGTCCGCGCCGTCAAGATCGTCAGACGGGTTCAGCGTGTTATTATAATAATTATACGCGTTTTGATTCGCCTCGTCCGCGTCGGCGATTTCGCTATTATCCTGAATATTCCGCGCGTTGTCAACGGCTTTGGCTGTCGATGTCTCGGCGGCGTCCGTATCCGGGATTTTGCCGACCCCGGCAATATCGGAAAGCGCGTAACGCTTGTCGCCGATATAAACCACCTGTTCGCCGTTATAATTGCCCGTGCCTGTGACTGTCCCTGTGATATTCGTCGTGGTACGTCCGTTTTGCTGTATAATCGTAACTTCTTTGCCCAGTAAAGACGCGGCGTAAGACTGATTCATCGTATTTGTAATCAGCGTGTTGAGATTCGTCACGGTCTGCACCACGGACATCTGAACCATCTGATTCATCATATCCGAAATATCCGCCGTATTGTCAATCGACTGATTCTGGAACGTGGCGACCATCAACTGGAGAAAATCGGCCATGTCAAGCGCTTTGCTGGCCTTGTCGTCCGTCGTATGGGTAACGCTCTGCGTATTCGTGCCGTAGGCGTAAGAGGACGAATTTAAACCCGTCACCAGATCCGCCATCAACAATCCCTCCTTCAATCAAAAATTAAATTAAAATAAATAAATATAAATTATAAATTTTTACACGGCGTTTTCCAAGCCGATCAAGCCGAGCCGGAGCTGTTGGACAAAATCAACCGCGTGATTCTGATCCCGCCGCTGATCCCGCCGGTTTTGATTTTGATTTTGCTGTTGCCGCTGTTGCTGTTGATTGGCGTCCGGATTGAGATAATATAACGCCTGCGGATCCTCATCCGTCCGGACCTCAATTTTGACATCAGGCCGCGTGTCCGCGCCCAGAAGCCGCTGTAAGCCGTCGGAATTTTTTTGTAACAATTCCGCCGCTTTTGTTGTCGTCGCGTTCAACTGGATATGCAGCGCGCCGTCGATTCCCTGCGTGATATGCACCGTCACTTTGCCCAGACTCGCGGGGACAAGCGTAAATTCCACATGGCTGGAGCCTTCCGGATTGACCAATAAACGCTCAATCCGCATACTAAGCTCTTCCACGCCCTCCTGTGTTTCCAACGGAATCGGCGTTTCTTGCGTGGAAGCGACTTTCACCGGCGCGGCGTCCATATATCCGAATACAGGCGTCTGCCAGTTGGTATTATCCGCCGCAATCACTTCTTCGCGTTCCTCTTCCGGACCGGCGAATACCGCCTCATCCTGAATCTGGAATTTTTGCGTAATCTGGAAATCAAATTTTTCCGTTTGATTTTCGTCCTGATTTTGAAATAACGCCTGCTGTCCGCTTTCCGCCGTCGATTCCACGGGCATATCCGTAACGGCCTCAATGTGCATATCCGGCATGAATACCGGGGCGATCTCGACCTCTCCGCGCTGTTCTTCCGGCGTCAGATTGATTGTAATCAAATCAAGCGCGGGCTGAAGCATCATCGCGGCGGCGATGGCGTATTGTTCATTTGGGATTTCCTGTTCGTCGCGCGCGGGCGCGTTCTGATTTTTTTGGGCGGCCTGTCCGTTCTGATTGGCCTGTTTATTATCCCGCGTATTCTGTGTCGTCCGCGTATCCTGCTGACGCTGACGGACCATGTTTCCGAAATCGCTTTTATCCGTCGACTTGGCGCTGTTTTTATTCGTATTCTGCGCCGTCTGGGACGCGGTCTGAAGCATAGGATCCATATTATTTTTTGTCGCCGTCAGTTCCATGTTGATTTCTTCACCTCCTGTTGTGATTCCCGTGATTTCGCGTGATTTTTATAACTTGCGCGCGATTGTTTTTCATGTTTCGATGGCCTCACCGCCCTTCAGGATTTTTTGATATTCACAGCCTGTCCGGGTTTATCCGGCGATACGGCGGGACGCGGTCAGATC
>CAJOQY010000224.1 GCA_905236835.1 uncultured Oscillibacter sp.
ATAATATAATATATAAAATATTAAATATATTAAATATATTAAAATATATTTTAATGATTAAACGGGCAGTATGATCAAATCTTTCGGGGCAAGCGTTAAATTCTCATTTCCGGTTTCCGTGATGATAATCACATCCTCGATACGGACGCCCAATTTTCCCGGGATATAAATTCCCGGTTCGGCGGAAATCACGGCCCCGGCGGGCATGGGCTGATGATTGGACGACGCCGCGTAAGGCGCCTCGTGGATTTCAATCCCGACGCCGTGTCCGAAACTGTGGGAAAAATATTCCCCGTATCCGGCTGACCGGATCACTTCACGGGCGGCGTCGTCGATTTCTTTCCCGGATACCCCGGGACGCGCGGCGCGAATTCCGGCCATTTGCGCCTGTAAGACTGTATGATAAATTTCGCGCATTTCATCCGTCGCGTAGCCAATCGCCACGGTCCGCGTCATATCGGAGCAATAGCCGTGATAAATACAGCCGAAATCCATTGTGACAAATTCGCCGGATTGAATCAATTTTTCCGACGGGACGCCGTGCGGCAGACTTCCGTTGCGTCCGGAGACGACAATTGGATCAAACGACTTGTCCTCCGCGCCGTAATGCAGTAATAAATACTGAATCCGCGCGGCGATTTCGCGTTCGCTGACGCCGGGACGCAGTTCTTTTAATATATCATTCAAGGCTTTTTCCGCGATACGCTGGGCGGCTTTTAATTCGTCCAGTTCCGCCGCGTCTTTGATTTGCCGCAATCGCTTTAACATCTCGGCGGCGGGCGTTAATTTTATACGCTGATCTTGATTCGAGAGTTTTTCTTGATATTTCTGAAATTCCTCCACGGTCATATAAGCGTCCTCAAAACCGACGCTGGAAATATTTTCCCGTTGAAAGATTTCTATCAAAATATCCGTATAAGTCCGATTGGATTTCACTTGATATAATTCAAACTGATTTTTCAGCGCGTTTCCGGCGGCCTCGATATAACGCCCGTCCGTGAGATAATACGCGTTTTGTTTGGTGATCAACGCCGCGCCGTCCGTGCCGGAGGAGTGAAATCCGGCGGCGTAAAACCGGTTCGCCTCATGGGTGCAGAGCATCGCGTCTATTTGATATTCATCCAGCCGGTCCCGGATTGTCCGAATGTGATTCACGCGTCATCTTCCTTGCTTTTTATAATTTAATATATTATAACAGATTTGACGCGAAAGACAAGGGGGTTTCATGATATTTTTATCATGATTATTTTGATATAATTTTCATATTATTTTCATCCGTCCGCGCGCATACGCCAGACGATGGCGGCGAGCTGTCCGCGCGTAAGGGTCCCGTCAGGCCGATAGACGCTGACGCCGTTTTCAAAATAGCCGTTCACGATACCGGCGGCATGGAGGGCGCGCACGCTGTCGCTGTCCGTGTCCGCGAACGGCTGGACGCCGGATATATTGAATTTCGCGTTTAATTTCATGGCCCCGGCGGCGATTTCCGCCATTTGAAGGCGCGTGATCGGTTCCGTAAGTTTGATTTCGTCCGGATTTTTGATGATTTTTTCGTCAACGGCTGTTTGGAAATAACCGCTGAACGGTTCGCCGGACCTGACGGGCGGCTGTTCCGGATACCCGGCGGATAATAAGATTAATTTCAACGCCGCGCCGTAGCTGACGGAATTGTTAAACCGGAAAGACCCGTCGGAATAACCGTTGATAATGCCCGCGTCGGCCAGTTCGGTAATATATTTATAGCACCATGTGGAGGAATTGACATCCGAAAAGCGTTTTATCTGATTGACGATGCCGAGATTGAAACCGCCCGCGCCGATGATTTTTCCGTTTTCGTCGAAAGCGGCGTAGGGGATTTCAACGGAGCCGGTAAAATCCGCGGCGGGCAGAAAAATTAAATTTCCGAACGGCTGTGAACCTTCCGGCCAAGTATAAACTTGTGAGACGGAAGCCGGGGTTTGATTTTCGCCGTAACGGACGGAGCCGGTTTTGGAATCCGGCGATTCCAGCAGTCTGAACAAGGCGGGCGTGACGCCGGTGGCGATTTCCACGGCGGAAGCGATATGGCTGGCCGGGAACGGCACGGCTGTATTGACGGGCGTCGCGCCGTAGACATCGGCGATGATCACGCGCGTGGCGCTGATGAAGACATTTCCCCGCGCTTGTTGTCCGGAATCGCCGCCGAAGGCCGTAAACGGGATTGTCACGCAGGTATTGAACCCGCCGGAGGGTAAAAACGTCAATTCCGACAGGGCGTATTGGCTTTGATTTTCCGGAATAAAGAAAAATTCCAGATTTTCACAATTGGCGTCTGTAATCTGTTTCCGGGCGGAAGAACCGAAAGAAGCCGCGCCGTAATAATTATAATATAATCTCCCGCTGTCCGGGGCGGCGTGGAATTTGACGGAACGCAAATCATCCCCGGGAAAACGCCGACGGAAGAAGCGCGCGAAGTCATTGGCGTTCAGTTGCGCGGAATCGCTGTAAGTAATATAATATCGAATCATGCCGACGGGATTCAAGTCAGACGGATCGGGGATTTGGGTGGGCCGGGGCGTAATGGTATTACGCGGCGTGATTGTGGGACGGGGTGTGATTGTATCGCGCGGCGTGACGGTGGGGCGCGGCGTCATGGTCGGACGGGGCGTGATTGTATGACGCGGCGTAATTGAG
>CAJOQY010000225.1 GCA_905236835.1 uncultured Oscillibacter sp.
AAATTATATATAAAATTTTCGCGCGGAGAGATATGGAAGGCGGCGTTTGGCGTGGATCACATGGAGCGGATCAGACGGCTGGAACGAATCAACCGGATGGAATTGGAGCGGGATCTATGGTCAAAAGGGTATCGGTATATATGCGGCTGTGACGAGGCGGGCGCGGGACCGCTGGCGGGTCCGGTCTACGCGGCGGCTGTGATACTGCCTCCGCCGGGTCCGGACGGCGCGCCGGAGATTCTGTCCGGTCTGGATGATTCCAAAAAATTGACGCCGAAACGCCGGGAAAATTTATATGATAAAATTACGGAAATCGCGGTGGCGTGGAATGTCGCGCGGGTGGAAGCGGAAGAGATTGACAACACGGATATTTTAAGCGCGAGTTTAAAAGCCATGCGGCTTGCCATGGAGGGATTAAAAATTCCGCCTGATATGGCGTTAATCGACGGCAACCGGGATCACGGAAAATCATGTGAAATTACCGCGCCGCATTATTTGGTTGTCCGTGGGGACAGTATCAGCGCGTCCATCGCGGCGGCGTCGGTGCTGGCGAAAGTCAGCCGCGACAGATTTTGTGAGGAATTGGATCAATTATATCCGCAATACGGATTCTCCCGTCATAAGGGCTACGGGACGAAATATCATTATAATATGCTGGATTTATACGGCCCGTGTCCGGCGCACCGAAAGAGCTTTCTGAAAAAATGGGAGGCCCGGAGAAATCTGATTTATCATATATAAATATATTATTATAAAATTATTATAAAATTATTATTATAAATATATAATGATATAATTTATGATATAATTTATAAATTATATCAATCATAAAATTTAAAGAAAGTGATATAAAATGGCGCGCGACGGGCGTTCTCCCGGACGGATACGGGGCGATTACGGGGAAAACGCGGCGGCGGAATATTTAAAACGGCATGGATATAAAATTTTAGCGCGAAACTGGCGCTGTCGTTACGGGGAACTGGATATAATCGCGCTCGATAGGGATATAATTTGCTTTGTGGAAGTGAAAACGCGGCGGGTAAATTTTTATTCGGGTCTGGATACGATCGGGACGCGTCCCGGCGACGCGGTGGGCTATCGGAAACGGGAAAAATTAAGACTGTCGGCGGCGTTGTGGCTGGACGCGCGGCGCGGCGAATATCCCGGACAGGATCCCCCGGCGCGCTTCGATATTGCGGAAATTTATATTTTCCCGGATGATTCCGCTAAGATCAAATATATCAAAAACGCGTTTGAGTGATTAATTATAATATTATAAAATTAAATATAAAATATTAAATATAAAATGCGGGGGCTGGATGATGAGATATTTAAGCACGCGGGATAAAAACGTGAGTTTAAGCGGCGCGGAAGCGATCGCCATGGGGCTGTCCAGAGACGGCGGATTATTGACCCCGGAAATGATTCCGGAGATTGACGAAAAATTTTTGCTGGCTTTATCTGGGTTGAGCTATCCGGAACGCGCCGCGAAAGTGATGGCGTTATATTTAACGGATTACACGGAAGATGAATTATTGAATTTCGCGCGGGAAGCGTATGGCCCGGACGGATTTGACGATACCAGAGCCGCGCCCGCGCGGGAAGTGGATAAAAATTTATATTGTCTGGAATTATGGCACGGACCGACATCGGCCTTTAAAGATATGGCCCTGCAAATGCTGCCAAGATTATTATCCGCCGCGCTGAAAAAAACCGGGGAATCCCGGACGGCGTGTATCTTAGTGGCGACATCCGGCGATACCGGCAAAGCCGCGATGGAAGGCTTCGCCGACGTGGATCAGACGAAAATATTCGTGTTTTATCCAAAAGACGGCGTATCGAAAATACAGGAATTACAGATGGTCACGCAGGCGGGACAAAATGTCGGCGTATGCGCCGTGAAAGGCAATTTCGACGACGCGCAGACAGGCGTGAAACAAATTTTTTCGGATGTGAATATCCGGGAGATTTTAAACAAACGCGGCTATTTTCTCTCGTCGGCGAATTCGATTAACTGGGGAAGAATCCTGCCGCAATTGGTATATTATTTCTCGGCGTATTGCGATTTATTACGGGAAAATAAAATCAAAATCGGCGAAAAAATCAATATCTGCGTGCCGACGGGAAATTTTGGCGATATTCTGGCGGCGTGGTACGCCAAACAAATGGGACTGCCGGTCGGGAAATTAATTTGCGCGTCGAACCGCAACGACGTTTTGACGGAGTTTATCAAAACGGGCGTATATAACCGCGACCGGGAATTTTATACCACCATGTCGCCGTCGATGGATATTTTAATTTCTTCTAATTTAGAGAGATTATTATATCATTTATCCGGGGAAAATGATATGGAAGTCCGGGCGTATATGCGGGAACTGTCGGAATCCGGAAAATATGAGATTCAAAAAGATTTAAAATCAAAATTACAGGCGGAATTCTGGGGCGGATACTGCGACGAAGCCGGGACAAGTCAGACAATCGGGGATTACTGGAAAAAATATCATTATTTAATCGACACGCATACGGCGGTGGCGGCGAATGTACTGGAACAATACCGCGAGGCGACGGGAGATGATCATATAGCCGTATTCGCGTCCACGGCGTCGCCGTATAAATTCTGCGGGTCCGTGTTAAACGCGATTGGCGAAAATCCCGATGGGGACGGCGTGGAATTATTGGAAAAATTATATCAGGTCAGCGGCGTGAAAATCCCGGCTCGTCTGGCGGATTTGAAAAACAAAACGCGGCGTTTTGATCTGACGGCGGAAAAAAGCGATATGGACAAAATTGTTCTGGATTTTCTGAAATAATCCGGAATGGATTGATACGGAAAGGGTGACAGGCAATGGCCCTTTACGCGATAGGGGATTTGCATCTGTCCCTTGGCGTAAAAAATAAATCCATGGAGATTTTCGGCCCGGCGTGGGAAAATTATGTGGATCGCGTCGGATACGCGCTGGATGATTTCACGGCGGATGATGTTTTAATCTTAGACGGCGATCTTTCATGGGGCATGACGCTGCAACAGGCGGAAGCGGATTTTAGATTTTTAAATCAATTTCCCTGTCAGAAATGGCTGGTCAAAGGCAATCATGATTACTGGTGGAATACGGTCTCGAAAATGCGGGCGTTTTTTGATGAAAAAGGATTTGAAAATTTTGATTTTATCCATAATAACTGCGCGTTTTATGAAAATTACGCCCTGTGCGGGACAAGAGGCTGGTTTTTAGAGGAGGATCCGCGCAATATCAAAGTATTGAACCGCGAGATACAAAGGCTGGATACGTCATGCAAGGCCGCCGGGGAGCGTGATATTATATGCTTTCTGCATTATCCGCCGTTATATCAGGGTTATTCTTGTAAAGAAATTCTGGATAAATTGCGGGAATATCATGTGAAAAAATGCTTTTACGGACATCTGCACGGGCCGTCGATTCAGCGGCGTCTGGAAGGCGTGATTGACGGGATTGATTTTGCGTTGATTTCCGCGGATTATTTGCGCTTTGTTCCGAAAAAAATTTGTGATTAAAAGAAAAAAGACTGGTAATTTGAAAAGCAATCTGTTAAAATATAATTTTAGCTGATATTGGATAATATTTTCATATTTGGCTGATATTGGAAGCGTATTGACAGGATCGCGCCCCGGCGTGATCGGAAAGAAAATCAAAAAGGAGATTTTAATTTATGCGTGTAAAAAGCTGTGAGAAAACAGAAAAAAGCCGGGTAATTTTAACAGTGGAAGTCGGCGCGGAGGAATTTGAGAAGGCGTTGGAAAAGGCGTATCAGAAAATGCGTCGAAGTATTCGGGTACATGGCTTCCGCCCAGGACGGGTCCCACGGAAAATTGTGGAATCCATGTACGGCGTGGAGGTATTCTTTGAGGAGGCTGTCAACGCCGCTTTGCCGGACGCTTACGAAGCGGCTGTGAAAGAACAGAATCTGCGGGTCGTCGGGAATCCCGAAGTTGACACGGAGGGCGAAATCACGCGGGAAGGGTTTGTATTCAAGGCCACGATTCCGGTTTATCCGGAAGTGACGCTCGGGCAGTATAAAAACCTGTCCGCGCCGAAAGTGGAAATCCCCGTCACGGAAGAGGATGTGGACCGGGAGATTCAACGCCTGTCTGACCGGAATACGCGTCTGGTAAGCGTGGACCGGGAGGCCCGTGAAGGCGATACGGTCGTGATAGATTTCGAGGGCTTTCTGGACGGCGTCCCGTTTGAGGGCGGAAAGAGCGAAAATTACAGTCTGGAATTGGGATCGGGAAATTTTATCCCCGGGTTTGAGGATCAGTTGATCGGCGCGAAAGCGGGCGACGAACGGGAAGTGAACGTGACGTTCCCGGAGAATTACGCGAAAGATTTATCCGGCAAAGCCGCGGTATTTCAGGTAAAAATTCACGAGGTCAAAGAAAAGGACGTGCCGGAGATTGACGACGAATTCGCCAAGGACGTTTCGGAATTTGACACGCTGGAAGAACTGCGGGCGGATTTGAAACAAAAGCTGATCGACGAGCGGGAACGCGTATCCCGCCGGGAATTTGAGGACGCTTTGATGGATCAGGTAGCCGATGGGATTACCGTGGAAATCCCGGAGATTATGATCGAACGGCAGGCGCGGCAGTTTATCGAAAATATCAAAGCGCAGGTCTATCAGCAGGGAATCGGATATGAACAGTATTTAAAAATGACGAACACCAGCGAGGAAAAATTACTCGCGGACGCGCGGGAGCCTTCGGAAAAACAGGTGCGCATGGATCTGGCCGTGACGGCGATTATCGACGCGGAAAAACTGGAAGCCACGGAAGATGATATAGAAGAAGAATATAAAAAACTGGCGGAGCAGTCCGCCATGGATGTGGAATCGCTCAAAAAATATGTGAATCATGATCAGATCCGGGATCAGGTTCTGACGCGGAAAGCCATTGCCGTCGTGACCGACAGCGCGACCGCGACCGCGCCGGAAACGGCGAATCCGGAGGCTTAATCGCCTGAGCGTATAAAAATATAAATATATTTTTAATATAATATATTTAATATATTGAAATCTCGCGTGGAGGTATTTTTTGATGGAACTGGTGCCGTATGTAGTGGAACAGACCAGCCGGGGAGAGCGGTCTTATGATATTTTCTCCCGCCTGCTGAATGACCGGATTATATTTTTGGGCAATCAGGTAACGGAAAACACGGCCAGTCTGGTTGTGGCCCAGCTGTTATATCTGGAAGCGCAGGATCCGGATAAAGATATACAGCTTTATATTAACAGCCCCGGCGGTTCCGTCACGGACGGAATGGCGATTTATGACACGATGCAATATGTCAAATGCGACGTGTCGACAATCTGCGTGGGACTGGCGGCGAGCATGGGCGCGTTTTTACTGGCCGCCGGGACAAAGGGCAAGCGTATCGCCCTGCCCAACGCGGAAATCATGATTCACCAGCCGTCAGCCGGAACGCAAGGACAGATTACGGATATGGCGATTCATTTGAAGCGTCTGGAAACGATTAAAAAGCGCATGAATGAAATCCTCGCCGCCAATACGGGAAAATCTCTGGAAGAAGTGACGGCGGCTTGTGAGCGCGATAATTTCATGAGCGCGGAAGAGGCCCTGAATTTCGGGCTGATTGATAAAATTATCACAGCGAAAAACAAACTGGACAAACAGGATTAATACGGCGTAGCGAGGACGGTGTTTCCAATAGACAGGACAAAATTTCAAACGAATAATAATGGCGGGAACGGCAATCGCTGTTCGTTCTGCGGCAAATCGGAACAGCACGTGCGGCATATGATTCAGGGGCCGGGCGTCCGGATCTGTGATGAGTGCGTGCGGCTGTGTATGCGCGTGATTAACGCCGGATATGAGGAAACGGATCATATCTATGAGGAGCCGGAGGAAGAACTGCCGGTCCCGAAGGAAATCCGGGAAATTCTGGATCAATATGTAATTGGGCAGGAAGAGGCGAAAGTCGCGCTGTCCGTGGCGGTGTATAATCATTATAAGCGCGTGTATTTCGGCGGCGACGAGGATGTGGAATTACAGAAAAGCAATATTTTATTGCTTGGCCCCACCGGATCGGGAAAAACGCTGTTCGCCCAGACGTTATCGCGGATTTTACGCGTCCCGTTCGCCATCGCCGACGCGACGACGCTGACGGAAGCCGGCTATGTTGGCGACGACGTGGAGAATATTTTATTAAGATTATTGCAGGCGGCGGATTTCGACGTGGAACGCGCCGAACACGGGATTATCTATGTAGATGAGATAGACAAAATCGCCCGCAAGAGTGAAAATGTGTCTATCACGCGGGACGTGTCCGGAGAGGGCGTCCAGCAGGCGTTATTAAAAATCGTCGAGGGGACGGTCGCCAATGTCCCGCCGCAGGGCGGACGCAAACACCCGCATCAGGAATTTATCCAGATGGACACGAAAAATATTTTGTTCATCTGCGGCGGCGCGTTTGACGG
>CAJOQY010000226.1 GCA_905236835.1 uncultured Oscillibacter sp.
GACCACGCCGCACTGATCGAAACGATGTCCGCTCTCAAATTCCGTCCGAACGATGAAAGAAAAATATTTCTCATCCGTCCGCGTTTGAAGAACCGGGGCATTGTCATTGCGGAAATGATAATACGTCCGCTGCCAAAGATCGGTCCCCGGCTTCGTGACAATCTCGATTCTGTCAGAAGAAATCAGACAGCTTTCCGGCTGACGCGTCCATTCCAGATTTTTTACGTCAAAATTCATGATATATTCCTCCGTTTATTTATCGGCAAGGCTTTGTATTTGAGAAAATACCAGTGAAATCGCCTTGATAAAACGCTTGATCGGCGATTTTTCGTTATTTATACGCAGTTTTTCGCCCATGACGCGACAGGGTTTCCGCTCCGCGCCGCGTCCGCGCCGTGGACGGCGATTCCCCTGCCAACCGTCGCACCGGCGCAGATTTTTTTCAAATCTTTTTCACAATGGCCCAGACCGCTTCCCTCATGCGTCATGAGCGCGAATACTTTTTTGCCGATCCAGTTTAATTTCTCCAATTGAGTGAATACGGCGCAGGGGAACGTCCCCCACCAGCACGGACCGCAAACAAAAATATTATCATATTCCGCGACGCTGTTCAAATAGCGTTTCAGTTCCGGACGCGCTCCGGCGCGAAGTTCCGCCCGCGCCTCTTGCGTACACGTCATATAATCCGCGGAATACGCCTTGACCGTCTCAATCTCGAAAAGATCGCCGCCCACGGCTTTCTGAATAAATTCCGCGCAGATTTCCGTATTGCCTTTGTTTAGATTCACAACAGAGCCGTTCGCGTAATTCTGACCTTTCCGGGAGTAGTAAATAATCAGATTTTTTGACATGAAAACCGCCCTTTTTTATTTAAAATCAATTTGAAAATTTTTATATTTTATATTATAGCGCCATCGAAAACCGAAATCAATTCCGAGCGCTTATTTGCATAATAAATTTTATTTATAACGGCGTTCCGCCGCTTTTTTTATTTTAAAAAATTTAAAAATTTTCTCAAAATTTTTTCTTGACTCTCCCCTTGGGGCGGGGCTTATACTGCGTACAGGTCATGACCGGACAGAACAGGAGGGCGGTAAATGTATCAGATTGGCGAATTTTCAAAAATCTGTCAGGTAAGCGTCAAAACTTTGCGTTATTATGACAAAATTGGGATTCTCCGTCCGTCAAAAACGGATCCATTCACGGGCTATCGTTATTATGACCGCGAACAACTGGAGAAAATGCTGTTGATTCAAAAGCTGAAACGATACGGATTTTCTCTGGAGGAAATCCAGCCGCTCTTGTCCTGTGACAACGATACCCTTTGCCGGGAACTGCGGCGGCAAGGGGAAGCGCTCAAATGGCGTCAAATGGAACTTGGAATGATTCTTCAGGAACTGACGCTGCATCTGCGAAATCTGGAAAGGACGGATAAAATCATGGAATTCTCAAACGAATATGAAATCAAACTGACGGAAACGCGTCCTATCGCCGTTTTCGCGCTTCGGAAACGGATGGGCGTGGAGGATTACGGCAAAAACTTCGGCGTTCTGTATGAACGCGTGGCGAAAGAAGGCATGACGCCCGGCGGCGTTGTCGGCGCGATGTACCACGATGAGGAGTTTAACCGGGATTCTTCTGATATTGAACTGTTTGTCAGCGTGAAGGAGGAAGATCGGGCCGAAAAGATCATGGCTTCCCGGTTATGCGCGATGACGGTTCATAAGGGCGCTTATTCCACGCTGAATGAGGCCTACGCCGCGCTTGTCTCTTGGATTGAGGAAAACGGATATAAATGGAACGGCGCGCCTTTTGATATTTATACGACGGGAGTGTGGAATAATCTGAAGCCGGAGGACTGGGAGACGGAAGTATATTTCCCGATTAAGAAAAAGTAAATAAATAAAGCGCGAATTTCCGGGAACGCCGCGAAAGTCCCACGGATTTCACGGTAGAATATAATATTTTTACGCGCGGTTTTCCCCTCGGCTTATTTTGAGCCGGGGGATTTTTTCTGTCCGTCCGCCCGCGCGGATGACGCTTGGCAGATTATCACACGCGCGGCGGGATTTCACGCGCCGCTTTTGGGCAATACAAGCCTTGTCAAAGGCGGCGGATTCCGCTAAAATACGACATGGAAACAATACGGGGGAAAGGAAGCTCCCGCAAGGAGGAAATTCACATGAAACGGAAATGGATCGCGCTTGCGCTGGCAATGGCTCTGACAGCCTGCGGGGCTTGGCGTGAAAACCCGGCGTCCGTGTCCATACCCGGCGGCGTATCCGGCAATGACGGCGTTGCGCGCTCAGATTATGACAGCGCGGACGC
>CAJOQY010000227.1 GCA_905236835.1 uncultured Oscillibacter sp.
ATAATTATAATAATTTTAATAATTATAATAATAATTATACTCGCGCGGGCAATTGGATTTTAGCGGTCCGCCGGGATACGGACGGGATTGTATTATTACGCTGTCTGACGCGTGACGAATACGCGGTTCTGCCGGATCAAATATACGGCCTGCCCGTGATCGGAATCGGGGATCACGCGTTCGCGGCGGACGCGCCGATTCCGGACGGCGGGGAAATTGAATTGATAAAAATATCCGGTGGGAGAATATCAGACGCGCGAAAATCCGGGGATTGGATATTAAACGCGCGGGAGAAAAATGATTATAATCAGGCGATGCGGGAATTGCTTTTTCCGTCCGGACTGCGTTATATAGATTCCTACGCGTTTTATAACTGCCGGGAATTACGGAAATTAAGATTATATGACGGAATCGCGTTCCGGGGCGGCGGAATTTTCATGAACTGCCGGGAATTGAATCAGATAGAAATTATTCAGGAGCGCGGGGATCAGGGCGCGGCGGCGTATTTCGCCGGGGAATTCAATCGGGAACTGGATATGATGATCTTGCGTCCCGTGCCGCCGCGAACGCCCGCAAGATCGCCGGACGGCGAAATCCCGGCGCGATATGACGGCGGCGGGACGGAATATGAAATCAAAATACGCCTGATTTTCCCGGAATATTGGGAATTATACGAGGAAAACAGTCCGGCGCATCATTTTGACTACGGCATAGAGGGCGCGGGATATTTATATCATCATTGCTTTCGGGACAGAAAATTAAATTTAATCGCTTATGACGGCCTTTGGAATCGCGGCGAGGACGCTTATCAGCGGCCTTTGCCAATCAAAACCGCGTTAAAATTGGCGTGGCGGCGGTTGTATTATCCGGAGGAGCTTTATCAGGACGCGGAAAAGAATTATAAAGATTATATATATTTTCACGCGAAAGACGCGGCGGAATGGCTGATCCGGGAGCGTGATCTTTCCGGACTGGCGTTTTTATTATCTAAAATCAAACCGGATCGGGAGGCGTTGTCGGACGCGGCGGAACTGGCGCGGCGATTGAATTTTACGGAAGCCGTCGCGTTATTTCTGGAAGCCGCGCGCGGACGGAATCAAAAATCCGTCCGGGACCGGTTCGCGCTGTGAAAATATATAATATTATAATTATATATAAATATATAATTATAATATATAATTTATATAATTTATAATATATAGAGAGAAAGAAGGCGGTTTTATGGCGGTATCGAGACATATGGACACGGCTTGTTTAATTATATTGACGATTTTTTTAATGACGCTTCCGGTATTCGCGCACAGCCAGCCGCCGCTGAATCATGACGGCGCGGATACGGACGAGGGCTGGAAAACGATCAACTTGGCGTGGAATCCGTTCGCCGCCACGCGGATTATATTAGACGACAGCGGCGCGAATATTCAGGGCGTCGGCGCGAAACAGGATGAAAATCAGATTACAATTACGCGAGGCGGCGTTTATATTTTTCAGGGCGCGTGGAATGACGGCGGAATCACGGTCCGCGCCGGGAAACATGAAAAAGTGTATATATTATTCAACAACGCGTCGATTCATCGGGAACGCGGCGCGGCGGTGTATATCGAACAGGCGGAACGCGTGATTTTCGGACTGCCGGACGAGAGCGAGAATTTGATCTCATGCGGCGCGGAATTTGACGAGGAATTTACCGGCGCGCGGATTGACGGCGCGATTTATTCCCGCTGTGATTTGTTTATCAGCGGGGCGGGCAAATTATCCGTTTCCGCGCCTTATCGTCATGGAATCGTATGCAATGATTATTTGGTGATTTCCGGCGGCGTGATTGAGATAAACGCCGCCGGCGACGGGATTCACGTCCACGACAGCGCGCGTTTTTCGGATATGGATTTATCAATCAACGCCGGGGACGACGGCGTTACGGTTTCCGATGAGGGAATCGGCGGGACGCTGTTTATAAAATCCGGCAAGATTCGGATCCCGTCCTGTTATGAGGGACTGGAAGCCGGACAGGTCATGATTTCCGGCGGCGAGATTGAGATTGATTCCCGTGACGACGGGATCAACTCGCGCGGCGGGGAGCCGTCTATGATTGAGATTTCCGGGGGGAATATCGCGATTTACAATCCGGACGGCGCGGACGCTGACGGAATGGATTCTAACGGGGATATTTTTATCCGGGACGGGCATATTTTCATCAGCGTCAGTCCGGACAGCCGCGCGATTAATTACGGCATTGAAAACGGCGGCGTCTGCGAAATTACCGGCGGCGTAATCGCGGGATTTGGCGGGCGGTTGAGGGCCGAGACGTTCAGCGATTCTTCCCCGCAATATGTGATATTTTATTTAAACGGCGGCGAAAACGCCGATCATACCGGCGATATTAATAATATTAATAATATTACAGGCGGCGTCGATGACGCGGGCAGTATCGGCGATACGGATTCTATCGCGAATGCCGGGACAGCCGTTGTGTTATTGGACGCCGCGCATACGCCGTTTTTATCCGAATGGGTTCCGTATGCGTTTGAAGCGGCGATTCTCAGCGCGCCGGAACTGGATTTGAACGAAAGATATATTTTATCTGTCGGCGGCGAGGAAACGGAAATCATTATCCGGGAATCCTCCGGCGTTTATGAAAATCGTCAAAATCAGAATCTATCCGGAACGGGACGGACGAACGCGCCGGATATGGAAGATATAACAGCGAATATGACGGGGATCAAAAATTATGCTGACGTACAATCTTGACGAACGCGGCGGGATTCCCATTTATGAGTTTTTATATCAGCGCCTGCGGGATGACATTTCGCGCGGCGTACCCGGACCGGGGAAACGCCTTCCCTCCCGGCGTATGCTCGCGGAACATCTGGGCGTATCCGTGATTACGGTGGAAAACGCGTATCGACAGTTGGAGGCGGAAGGTTATATTTCAATCCAGCCCCGGCGCGGCGCGTATGTCAGCGCGGATATGATTCCGCAAGCCCCCCTTGTCAAAGGGGGGTGGCGCGAAGCGCCGGGGGGATTTTTATCCGGTCCGGGAGGCGGCGCGGAAGCGCCGCGAAAATGGACGCTGGATTTAAGCGGGAATCATGTGGATCCGTCCGGATTTCCCGCCGCGACATGGGCAAGGCTTGCCCGCCGGATATTATCGGAAAAGCAAAACGCCCTGTTGGAGCCGATTCCCCATCAGGGATTGCCGGAGCCGCGCCGGGCCATCGCGGATTATCTGAGAGCGTTCAAGGGCATGAATATTCGCCCGGAACAGGTCGTGATCGGCGCGGGCGCGGAATATTTATATTTATTAATCGCGCAATTGCTCGGACCGGAGAAAATATTCGCGCTGGAAGATCCCGGTTATCCCAAAATTTCCATGGTCTATCGCAAATGCGGCGCGGGACAGGTTTTGATTCCAGCGGACGAACAGGGCATGAATATTGATATTTTATCGAAATCCCATGCCGCCGCCGCGCATTTGTCCCCGGCCTATCACTATCCGACAGGCGCCGTGACGCCGATTGGACGCCGCCGCGCGCTGTTAAAATGGGCGGAAACGTCCGGCGCTTATTTAATCGAGGACGATTTCGACAGCGAATTTTACGCCGCCGGACGCCCTATTCCGACACTGCAAAGCATCGACCGCGCCGGACGCGTGTTATATTTAAATACATTTTCACAGACGATTTCGCCCGCCATGCGTATCGGATATTTAATCCTGCCGCCGGAATTGCTGGATATTTATCAGCGGGAACTTGGCTTTTACGCCTGTACCGTTCCCGCGCTGGAACAGCTGATTCTGGCCGGGTTTCTCGCCGACGGACATTTTGAGCGGCATTTGTCGCGGACCCGCAAGGCGTACCGGATCCGCCGCGCCGAAATCTTGGACGCGTTCCGTCACGCCGCGTTCGCCAATCGCGCGCGGATTCAGGAACAGGGCGCGGGACCGCGTTTTTTATTAAAACTTGACACGGACTGCCCGGATGAGATTTTACGCGCCCGCGCGGAAGCGCTTGGAATCCGGATCAAATTTTTATCCGATTACGCGTCCGCGCCGCGTCCGGAGTTCGCCCATACGCTTGTGATTCACTGCGCCGGACTGGACCCCGGACGCCTGAAAAAATCCATGCCGTTATTAGAGAAAATTTTTATCTAAAAGCGCGCTTGTCCGGGATTTTTTAATTATTTTAAGCGTATTTTACAAAGGCTTTTCACAAGTTTTGCGCGCCTGACACGCGCTTGACGCGCGCGGTTTTATGATTCGCGCTTTTCGCGTTGACAGGACGCGCGCGGTATGTTATTTTTAATTTATTAAAATCAAATCCGCGCGGCGGAACGGAGACGGAAGGTTGGATTGCCTATGATGAAAAAACTCGCGGCCCAAACCAGAGGATATGGATGGTTTATTTTATTGGGCGTTTTATGCAGCGGCGCGGAGGCCGTATTTGAATTATTAATCCCCATGGTAATGAGTGATATTGTGGATATAGGCATTGCTTCCGGGGATACGGGGTTTATTTTGCGCGAGGGCGCGAAAATGGCGGCGATGGCGATGGCGTCTTTATGCTTCGGCATTGGGAGCGCGATTTTGTCGGCTGTGGCCGGGATGGGCTTCGGCGCGAACCTGCGGCGGGCGGAATACGCGCGTTTGCAGGAATTCGCGTTTTCCAATATCGAGAAATTTTCCACGGCGTCTTTGATTACGCGTCTGACCAGTGATGTCAACGCTTTGCAAATGTCGCTGATGATGGGAATGCGTTTGATGGTGCGTTCTCCCGTGATGTTAATCGCGGCGCTGTTTTTCTCGATACGAATCAGCGCGCGTTTAAGCGCGGTGTTCGCGTTTTCGCTGCCCGTATTGGCCGTTGTCGTGGCGGTGATTTTAGTAAAAGCAAGCCCGCTGTTCCGGGCGTTACAGGAAAACACGGACGCGTTAAATCTTGTCGTACAGGAGAATTTAACCGGAATCCGGGTGGTCAAATCATTCGTACAGGAAGAACGGGAAAAAGAAAAATTCGCGGGCCGGAATCAGGATTTGAAAAACACGTCTTTGCGGGCGTTCGGCATGGTGGTTATCAATATGCCCGTCATGATGCTGATTGTTTATTCAACCATGATCGCGGTCATGTGGCTGGGCGGCAATATGGTCCACGCCGGGACGCTTCAAACCGGGGATTTGATGGTTTATTTCACTTATATTATGCAGATCATGATGTCCCTCATGATGGTTTCCATGATGTTCATGATGTTGACGCGGTCCGTGGCTTGCGCGCGGCGTATCGCGGAAGTATTGAACGAAGTCCCCGCGATGAAAAACCCGGAAATCACGCGGGATAAAAATCTTGATATAAATCCAGAAGTCCGAAACGGCGATATTGATTTTAACGGCGTATATTTCCGCTATCATGAGAACAATCCGGAGTGGGTACTGGAAAATATTAATCTTCATATTTCATCCGGCGAGACGATAGGCATATTGGGCGGCACCGGATCGGGCAAATCTTCGCTTGTTTCGCTGATTCCAAGATTATATGACGCAAGTCAAGGCGTCGTCCGCGTGGGCGGAAAGCCCGTGACGGAATATCCCATGGAAATTCTGCGCGGCGCGGTCAGCATGGTATTGCAAAAAAACACGTTGTTTTCCGGGACAATCCGGGAGAATTTATTATGGGGCAATCCGGACGCGTCTGACGACGAGATTCAAGCCGCCTGCCGCGCCGCGTGCGCCGATGAGTTTATTAATCATATGCCGGACGGATTGAATACGGATCTGGGACAGGGCGGCGTGAACGTGTCGGGCGGACAGAAACAGCGGCTCTGTATCGCCCGCGCCATTTTAAGCAGGCCGAAAATTTTGATTTTAGACGATTCCACAAGCGCGGTCGATACGGCCACGGACGCGAAAATCCGGGCGGCGTTCCGTTCGGAATTAAAAGGCGCGACGAAAATCATTATTGCCCAAAGAATCGCGTCCGTCATGGACGCGGACAGGATTCTTGTTTTAGACGGCGGGAAAATCGTCGATCAGGGGACCCACGAGGAATTATTATCACGCTCTGAGATTTACCGGGATGTCTATCAATCCCAAATGGAAGGGGTGTCAATCAATGGCTGAACGGAATCACGAGACTCACGCGCAATCCGGCAATTCCGGCGCGAATTATACGCGCTCCGGCGGGCCGGGATCGCGTCCCGGACGCGGACGCGGCGAATTTCAAAAACCAAAAGATACGCGCAAAACGCTTGGAAAATTAATCGCGTATTTATATCAATATAAATTCCGGCTTCTGATCGTCGCGTTATTGTTGATCGCGAGTTCTTTATGTACGGTCGGCGGGTCTTATCTGCTCAAGCCGTTAATCAATGATTATATCGTCCCCGGCGATTTCGCGGGATTGATCAAAATGCTGGCGTTCATGGGCTTTGTATATATCACCGGCATCGCCTGTTCTTACGGTTACGCCCGTATGATGGTTGATATTGCCCAAAATACCGTGGCGAAACTCCGGGAGGATTTATTCGCCAAAATGCAGACATTGCCGTTATCGTTTTTCGATACGCATACCCACGGCGAACTGATGAGCCGCTATACGAATGATATTGAAAATATATCAGAAGCGATTAATAACAGTTTCGGAAGTTTTATCTCCTGCGTTTTGAATTTCAGCCTGACAATTATCATGATGCTGATTTTAAATCCGGCTTTAAGCCTTGTGACGTTCGGGATGTTGATCATCATGTTTTTTGTCGTGACGAAAATCGGCGGGGCGAGTCGGCGTTATTTCACGGAACAGCAACAGGCGCTGGGCGCCGTCAACGGCTATATTGAGGAAATGACGGAGGGCCAAAAAGTCATTAAAGTTTTCCGGCATGAACGGGAAGCGTTAAACGGCTTTGACGAGAAAAACAACGCGTATCAGAAAGCCGCCACGCGCGCGCATATCTTCGCGAGCGTCATGATGCCCGCGATGGGCAATTTAAGCTATTTGAATTACGCTTTGACCTGCGCGGTCGGCGGTCTGATGGCGATTCATACGAATGATTTGGGCGGGCTTGCCGCGTTTTTGCAATATTCCCGGCAGGTCAGCCAGCCAATCACGCAGATTTCACAGCAAGTCAATGTTTTATTGGCGGCTGTCGCGGGCGCGGAACGCGTATTTGAAATCATGGACACGGAGCCGGAATTAGACGCCGGCGAAATCACGCTGTCTTATTCCGACGCGTCCGGATGGTCATGGACGAAGCCGGACGGCAAAACGATCCCGTTACATGGCGGCGTGAAATTAAATCATGTCATATTCGGCTATACGCCCAATCAAACGGTATTGCGGGATATTTCGTTATATGCCAAACCGGGACAGAAAATCGCGTTCGTCGGATCCACCGGCGCGGGCAAAACGACGATTACGAATTTGATCAATCGATTTTATGAAATCCGCGACGGCGAAATTTTATATGACGGACTTGACATCCGCGATATTCAAAAATCGTCTCTGCGCAAGTCCTTGGGCGTGGTCTTGCAGGATACGCATTTATTCACCGGCACGGTCCGGGATAATATCCGCTATGGCCGACCGGACGCGCCGGACGGGGAAGTATACGCCGCCGCGAAACTGGCCGGGGCGGATCAGTTTATCCGGCGTCTGCCAAACGGCTATGACACGATTTTATCCGGCGACGGCGGCAATTTGAGCCAAGGCGAACGGCAATTGTTAAATATCGCCCGCGCCGCCTGCGCCCATCCGCCTGTTTTGATCTTGGACGAGGCCACAAGCTCTATCGACACCCGCACGGAAAAAATTATTGAACAGGGCATGGATCGGCTGATGACCGGACGGACCGTGTTTGTGATCGCGCACCGGCTGTCGACAGTCCGCAACGCCCGCGCGATTATGGTTCTGGAAAACGGCGAAATCATAGAGCGCGGCGATCATCAGGAATTATTAAATCAAAAAGGCCGCTATTATCATCTTTATACCGGTCAGGCGGAATTGGATTGAAAATAATAAAAATATTAAAATTTTAATATTTAAATATTTGAATTCACTGGAAAGGAAAGCGCTGTGGCAAACTATCAAAGCGACGCGAAAGACAGCCAAAACGCGGATCACGGCAATGAATGGATTCAGGCGGCGTCCGTGACCATCCGCCGCGAACCGGAGAAACCGCCGCCGCCCAATCCGTCCCGGACGGATTATCAGACCGCCGGGATATTGAAAAAAATATGGGCGGACGCGGAAAATAAAAATAATATTCCCGCGGAAGCGGATCAAAAAGATTTTTATATCCGGCTTTTGGCGCGGCATTATCATAACGCTATATTAAAGCGTCTCCCGAAGCCGTCAGCGCGGAAACAGCTCAGACGGACGCAGGCCGCCGGATATTTAAACGACTTTCTCGCCATGGAAAAGCATTGTGAGAGCAAGCGGATTCCGGTGGTTCTGCGGCGGTTCGCCCGGACAGGCTTATGGATGCACAAACATCCGGATTCCGAATTGGCCGCGCGGGCGAAAGCGCGTTATGTTGATATATTATTCAACGCCGCGCGTCAGGCCGTCACGGATTTCAACGCCGCCCAGCCGGAAGCGGATCTGACAGCTTTGTTACAGGAAAAAGAATTTCCGTGCCATATGCTGATGGAAAACGTACTGGCGAAAATCTGGTCCGTCTGGTACGTCCCGCGCGCGATTCGTACAAGCCTGTCTCTTCTGGTGGCGTTGAATCCGAAAGACGAATATCCGGAAGCGCGGGCCATGCACAGGCATTTTATATTGCATCTTGGCGGGACGAATACGGGCAAAACGTATGACGGACTGCAAGCGTTGATTCAGGCCAAAACAGGGATTTATCTCGGGCCGCTGCGTCTGCTTGCCATGGAAGCGCAGGAGGCGTTGTTGGATTCCGGCGTCAAATGCGGCCTGTCCACCGGCGAGGAAGAGGATTTGTTAGACGACGATACGCATATTGCCGCGACGGCTGAAAAATTGGATTTAAAAAAATATTACGACGCGGCTGTGATTGACGAATGCCAGATGATTTCTGACAGACAGCGCGGTTACGCGTGGACGCGCGCGATTTTGGGGATCCAATGCCCGGAAATTCATTTATGCGCCGCGCCGCAGGCGAAAAATTTATTACTGCGTTTAATCGACAGCTGCGGCGATACGTTTTCCGTCCGGATTCACGAACGCAAAACGCCGCTGATCTGCATGAATCGCGCGATTGATTTTCAGCATATCCAGCCGGGGGACGCGTTGATTACATTCTCGAAATTGGGCGTATTGAAAGTCGCCGAAGCGCTGCGTCAGGACGGCAAAGAACCCGCGATTATTTACGGCGCTCTGCCGTATTCCACAAGACGAAAACAGATGGAAGGCTTTTTAGAGGGCCGTATGCGCTACGTCGTCGCCACGGACGCGATCGGCATGGGGTTAAACTTACCGATCCGGCGCGTGATTTTCATGGATACGGAAAAATTTGACGGCGTCGAACGCCGGGAATTAAAGCCGGAGGAAATTCAGCAGATCGCGGGACGCGCCGGAAGATTTGGGATGTATCAAGAGGGTTATGTCGGCGCGATGGAAAATCTAAGCATGATCCGCGCGGGCGTGTCCGCGTATATTCCGCCGCTGGAATACGCCGTGGCCGGATTTTCCGATCTGGTCCTGCGCGTTGATTTTGATTTATTGGAAGTCCTGACGGAATGGAATCAGCTTCCGACCGTCGATCCGTATATGAAATTAGATATTTCGCGTTATATTTCCATGATTTCCAAAATACGCGAAATGGGATTCTCACTCACGAAAGAACAGGAACTGCGCGCGGCGAATATCCCGTTTGACGAGACGGAGGACGCCTTGAGAGATTTGTTTTTCCAGTTCTTGCGCCGTTATCAGCAAAACGAGAGCATTGAACAGCCCGGATTATCCGAAACGGAAAAGCATACTTTGCCGGAACTGGAATTATATTATCGCAAATTGGATTTATATTTTTCATTCGCCAAAGCGTTTGGCTTTCCCGTGGATGAGGATAAATTATATAATACCCGCGAAGCCGTCGCGGATGAAATCAACGAGATATTACTGCACCGTCTGCGGAATAATATCCGATTCTGCGCGAAATGCGGAAAGGCCCTGCCGCCGAATCATCACGGGCGATTATGCGAGGACTGTTTTCACCAGCGGCAAAACGCGCGTATCGTCCGGCATTACGGGCGTAAACGCTGATAAAATTATATTATATTATATTATTATTTTATTTTATAAAAGGATGTGTTCGCATGAAGCGGAAAGGCAAAAAACAACCGGCGATTTTGATTTTATGTATATTATGCGTATTCATCGCGCTGATCTGCGCGGGGTGCGCCGATTCAAGCGGCGCGCCGGAATCCCCGGAAAGCGAAAACGGGAATCTCAATCGGACGGCGGATCATGTCAATACCGGCGCGGCGGATCAAGGCGCGAATCAGACGAATTCCGTCAATCTGGCCTATACGGACGCCGCTGAAACGCTGATGGAACGCGTCAAAAAAGAGTATGGCGGCGATATAAAATTTATCCGTTCCGGAAGTTCGGAAAACGCCTGTCACGCCCTGATGGACGGAAGCGCGAATATCATCCTGACGCAGGAGCCGGACGCGGTCATTTGGGCGGAAATTGACGACGGCGGTTTCGCGTGGGATATGACGGCGCTTGCGTTCGACAGCGATCAGGCCGCGTTTATTTACGTCATCACGGACGCCGAATTGCCGGAAGATTCCCCGGCGAAAGCGTTGTATCACTGGTTCTTCTCCGAGGCCGGACAAAATATGATTCAAGCGATTTATCCCGATCAGGCCGCGTGATTTCGCGTGATTTTTATCAAAATCTCATTATTGAATCCCCCCGGCGGTTCTTGGCGGACGGCCAACGCGCCCAATGTCATGAACTTAACTGAATCCCCCCGGCGCTATCGCGCCACCCCCCTTTGACAAGGGGGGGCAATACGCGGGGCAACGTATCCCCTGAAAAAGCCCCCCTTGTCAAAGGGG
>CAJOQY010000228.1 GCA_905236835.1 uncultured Oscillibacter sp.
ATGTGGGATTACGAGGACGGCGGCGCGCCGTGGTATGAACGCCGCGCGGAAGTTATCACGGTAAAGATTGAATCCGGCGTTACTACTATTGGCGATTACGCTTTTTCCGGCTGTTCTAATATGAAAGAGATTACCATTTCCGACAGCGTGACGAAAATCGGAGATTTCGTATTTAACGGCTGTACGGCGTTGGAATCCGTCACGATTCCCGACAGCGTGACAAATATTGACGACGCCATATTTGAGGGCTGTACCGCCCTGAAATCCGTCACTGTACCGCTCAACGCTTCCAGTATCAACGGCGCTATGTTTCAGGACTGCCGCGCCGGTCTGATTTCCCTTGTCATTCTGGGGAATCTGACCCAAATCGGCGCGAGCGCGTTTGACGGCTTCGCGAGTTTGGCCGCCATATCCATTCCCGCCAGTGTGAGATGGATTTCCCCCAACGCGTTCAAAGGCTGTAACGCGCTCAAAGACGTATATTACGCCGGGGGAAAATCCGAATGGGGAGAAATCTATATTTCCGATTTCGGCAACGACGCGTTGTTTAATGCGATCATGCACTACGGATGGGACGACATCGGCATTGCGGTTCAGTTCAGCGACGAAAACGGGGATGACATTACCAGTCTTGACGATTTGGAATCATCCGGCGGCGGACGCGAAATCATACCGGATTTGTCCCGCGTGGAACCGGACAACCCCGGTGAATTGCAAACCGTCAATCTGTTTCTCGCGTTCTATGCCAACGACGGCACGATGATATTTTTGCAATCGTGGGAAGTGAATATATCCGATCCGGATAATATTTTTTGGATGAACAGCCTGCAAATACCGAGCGGCGCGGCGCAAATGAAAATTATGATTCTCAGTGACGCGCTTGTCCCGTTGCGCGCCGCGCGTATGCTGTGATAGAGCAATATCAAATTGCTATTGCGTATCCCGCCCCTCTTTTTTGACAGGAGGGGCGGAAAAATTTTAATAACCCCTTGACAGGGGGGAATGTTTTCGGTATGATACGCGCAACGCGCGTAAAATATCAAAGCGCGCGGATTGATTTCATAATGAAATGGGGGAGGATACATGTCCAAAGAGCTGATTCGCCTTCGGAATATCTCCATGGCGTATGACGGCGAGATTGTATTGAATCAGATCAATCTTTATATCAATGACAAAGCATTCCTCACGCTGCTCGGTCCCAGCGGGTGCGGCAAAACCACCACGCTCCGGATTATCGGCGGTTTCGTGACGCCCACGTCCGGAGACCTGCTGTTTGACGGCGTGAGGATCAATGATGTCCCGCCGCACAAGCGGGAGATCAACACGGTGTTCCAGAAATACGCGTTATTTCCGCATTTGGACGTATATGAAAATATCGCGTTCGGACTGCGGACGCGGAAACTGCCGGAGGACGAGATTCACAAACGCGTGATGGATATGCTGGAATCGGTCAGCCTGAGAGGGTTTGAACATCGGCGTCCGGACGCGTTGTCCGGCGGACAGCAGCAGCGTGTGGCGATTGCCCGCGCGCTGGTGAACCGCCCGAAAGTATTGCTTTTAGATGAACCGCTCGGCGCGCTGGATTTGAAATTGCGCAAAGATATGCAGAATGAGTTAAAGCGCATTCAGCGGCAAGTCGGCATTACATTTATATTCGTCACGCACGATCAGGAAGAGGCCCTGACGATGTCCGACACGATTGTTGTAATGGATAAAGGCAGTATCCAGCAGATTGGGACGCCGGAGGATATATATAACGAACCGAAAAACGCGTTTGTGGCGGATTTTATCGGCGAATCGAATATTATCGACGGAATTATGGTCCGGGACCGGGTGGTAAAATTATATGGCCGGGAGTTTCCGTGTCTGGATTCCGGATTCGCCGAGAATGAACCTGTTGACGTGGTAATCAGGCCGGAAGATATTGATATAGTCCCGGAGGAACAGGGGCAGTTAATCGGGACCGTCACGAATGTGACGTTCAAGGGAATGCAATATGACATTATTGTCGATTTCCGGGGCTTCAAATGGCTGATTCAGACTACGGATCATTCCCCGGTAGGGGCGAAAATCGGGATTAAAATCGACCCGGACGGCATTCACGTCATGAAAAAGAGCGAATATTCCGGAATGTTCGGCGATTATTCGTCGTTCTCGGACGAATATGACGAGCTTGACGCGGAGGGCCGGGACAATGCCTGAAAATAATATAAATAATCATATAAAAAAACGCGCGTCGCGGCTGTCGTTTTTCGCCTATCCGTATGTAATCTGGATGGCGTTGTTTGTCGTGATTCCCATTATTATTATGGCCGTCTACGCGCTGACAAATTCCGATTTCGCGCCGACGGCGGAAAATTTCGCGGATATGGGAATTTATTCGTCCGTATTTGTCAGATCATTTCAATTGGCCTTTATCGCCACGGCGGTTTGCTTATTGATCGGCTATCCGGTGTCGTATCTGATGGCGCGGGAGGGATCCGGATTCCAGCGCGTCGCGATGGCGTTGATTATGCTCCCGATGTGGATGAATTTTTTATTAAGAACTTACTCTTGGATGTCTATTCTGGAAAATAACGGCTTATTAAATCAATTTTTACAGGCGATTGGATTTTTCGCGCTTTGGAATAAACTCACCGGGCAGGAAATCATGTATTTCCGGATGTTGCGCACGTCCGGCGCGGTGGTCTTGGGCATGGTATATAACTATCTGCCGTTTATGATTCTGCCGATTTATTCCGTTTTAATTAAATTAGATCACAGCCTGATAGAGGCCGCGCGCGATTTGGGCGCGGATTCCGGACAGGTATTCCGGAAAGTGATTTTGCCGTTATCGCTCCCCGGCGTATTGTCCGGAATCACGATGGTATTTGTCCCGTCCGTGTCGACATTCGCGATTTCCAGATTACTCGGCGGCGGAACCCGTATGATGCTGGGCGATTTGATTGAACAACAGTTTGTCGGCGGCGCGTATGATCCGCATTTGGGCGCGGCCATTTCCATGGTCATGATGGTGATCGTCATTCTCTGTATGGTTCTGATGAATCATTTCGGCGAGGGTGAGGAACAGGCCATGATTTTATAATTATATTTTATTATATAATTATAATTTTAAAATGATTGAGGGGGGCGTATGAATGAGCATGGAGACGAACCGGACAAGCGGACGTTTTTTAATCGGGCTGGTATTTTTATTTTTATACGCGCCGATTATATTATTAATTATATTTTCGTTTAATATCGGGGACAGCGGCGCGGTCTGGAAGGGATTTTCCCTGCGCTGGTATGAGTCTTTATTTCAGAACCGGATTATTATCGAAAGCGTTTATATGACGCTGTTGGTATCGCTCTTGGCCACTGTTATTTCCACAATTGCCGGGACGTTCGCCGCGATTGGCTTATATAGTTTATCCAAACGGAAACGGGAGTTTTTGCTGGCGATTAATAATATTCCCATGGTCAACGCCGATATTGTCACGGGCGTGTCATTATGCCTGTTTTTTGTGGCGTTTTTCCAGTTATGGGCGAATTTCGCGAAAAATTTAAATCAATCCGGCGTGGATCTCCCCACGCGTCTGACGCTCGGATTCCCGACTTTATTGCTGGCGCATATCGCGTTTAATATCCCGTATGTGATTTTAAACGTCGCGCCGAAACTGCGTCAGATGGACAAAAATCTGATGGACGCCGCGCAGGATTTGGGCTGCACATGGATACAGGCGTTTCGGAAAGTCATGCTGCCGGAGATTTATCCGGGCATTATCTCCGGCGCGCTGATTGCCTTTACGATGTCGATTGACGATTTTGTGATCTCATATTTTACAGCCGGGTCCTCCACGTCCACGCTGGCCATGACAATTTACGGCATGACGAAACGGCGCGTCACGCCGGAAATCAACGCCGTCTCGACGCTGTTGTTTTTGTCCGTGTTGTTATTATTAATTATATTTAATCTCCGGGAGATTCGGCAGGAACGCCGCCGCAAAGATCCGGCGTATGCCCGAAAAGACCCGTGGGAGTCCGCGCGGATATTTTTCCAGACGCCCGCCGGACGCTGGACGCAACGTGGCGCCGCGCTGGCGTTATCAATTGGATTTGTCATGATTGTGTCGTTTTTGGCGCGCGCCACGCACTCCCGGCCCGTTGTGAATATATGCAGCTGGGGGGAATATATCGATACGGATTTGATAGACCAGTTTGAGGAGGAAACCGGAATCCGGGTGAATTATCAGACCGCCGAAAGCAACGAGACGTTATATTCGCTG
>CAJOQY010000229.1 GCA_905236835.1 uncultured Oscillibacter sp.
GACGCGCCGGAGGCGATTACCGTAAGGGCGGCGTATTCCCCCGCCGACGCCACGCCGAATAAACTTAATAAAAAGCCCTGCCACGCGTTCAGACCCGCGTTCCGCGCGGCGATGCCAAGCGAAAACGACACGGCGAAATAACCAAGCCCAATCGGCGCGCCGTCGCGCATACCCTGTAAAAATTCTTTCCCGCGCATATTTGATCAATCATCCCGTTCAGGTAAAATATTTGTCATATTGTTGCATATTTCGCTTGATTTCGTCTAATTTAGCCGAGTTTTGCGGGGGGGGGGAAGATTTTTGACTTTCTTTGATTAAACTAGACAGCGTTTCGTATAAACGATCCGGCTCGACGGGTTTCGTCAAATGCGCGTTCATGCCGGACTGAAGGGATCGTTGAACATCTTCGTCAAAGGCGTTGGCGGTCATGGCGATAATGGGAATTCGCGACGCGTCCGGGCGGTTTTCCATAGCGCGTATCGCCGCCGCCGCGTGCAGTCCGTCCATGACGGGCATACGGACATCCATTAAAATCGCGTCGAAATAACCGGCGGGTTTGGACGCGAATAATTCAACGGCTTTTTCACCGTTTTCGGCGCGTTCGGCGGTCATATCCTGAATATCAAGCAATTCCATCATGATTTCGGCGTTAATATCCATATCTTCGGCAAGCAGAATCCGGCGGCCTTCCAGACTGGTTTCCTCCGGGGATTCGGACGCGTCTTTCCGCGCCTGTTTGCGCCGCAGGGCCTGTTGAAATTCATATAAAATTCCGGACGCGAACAAAGGCTTCGGCATGAACGCGTCCACGCCGGATTCAATCGCTTCCTGTTCTATATCCGCCCAGTTATAAGAAGTCAGAATAATAATCGCCGAGTCGTCGCCGTAAATCTGACGGAGCCGGCGCGTGGTTTCCAGTCCGTCCTGCCCCGGCATTTTCAAATCCATGAGAATTAATTGATAATCATCCCTGCGGGCATGATGAATCCGGATCAAATCCATCGCCTCCTGTCCGCTTTCGCAGGTATCGGACGGAATGCCGGTTTCTTCCAGAATGATTTTCGCGTGTTCAAGCGCCACGGGATCGTCATCGACGATTAAAACTTTTATATCACGCGGATTGATTTCCCGTTCCCCCGGCTGATCGGTCTTGTCCGTATTGCGAAGCGTGACATTGACGGTAAATGTCGAGCCGACGCCTTTTTTGGACTGTACGGAAATATTGCCGTTCATCATTTCGACGATATTTTTTGAAATCGCCATGCCGAGACCGGAGCCGCCGAATTGATTTGTCGATGTCGCGTCCTCCTGACTGAACGCGTCAAAGATTTTCGGCAAATAATCCGCGTCCATGCCGATGCCGGTGTCTTGCATAATAAATCGCAATGTGGACTGATCCTCAAAGCGCGCCACGCGTTCCACGGTAAAGCTCACGCGGCCCGGCGGCGGCGTGAATTTGACCGCGTTGCCAAGAATATTAATCAACACTTGTTTTAATTTCATATCATCGCCGATATAATATTCATCCACCGGCGTGTTGATCTGGCATTGATATTCCAGCCCCCGGCTCTGGCACTGACTGGAAACAAGCGTATTGATTTGCTCTAAAAATCCCCGGAAGGAAAATTCCTCGTTTTTCAATACCATACGTCCGCTCTCAATGCGGGACATATCTAAAATATCATTGATTAAACTTAACAGATGCCGCGCGGAGACGCCGATTTTTTCCAATTGCTCTCTGGCGTGGTCCGGCAAATCCGAGGATTTCAAGGCGATATTATCCAAGCCAATAATCGCGTTCATAGGCGTCCGGATTTCATGAGACATACTGGATAAAAACGCGGTTTTCGCCACGCTGGCCTGTTTGGCCTCTTCCAAGGCGACGCGCAATTGATCGTTGCGCATACGCTGTTCCCGCTGGATTTCCGTCGTATCGCTTTTTAACACGACGTAGAAATCCGCGTCGGGATCGACGGCATAAAAATCAAATCGCTTGTAATAAATTTCATTTTCGATTTCACAGGCGATATTGACGACATACGGCTCACGATTCCGGACCTCCCGCCGGACAGTTTCAAGAGACAGGGCTTTTCTCATAGCCTGTTTTTCCTCGTCGGAACCGGATAAAACCGGAATTACTTGGGCGTCTAAATAATGCTGATAATCGCCGTTTCTGGTAACCGGAAAAATACTGCCTTTTGTAATCCGGGCGGCGTTGCCGATTGTCACGCCGTAATGTTCGTTGACAAGATACGCGACCATGTCAAACTGCTGGACAAGAATCTTATCCATCAGCAATTGACGAACTTTGTCGTCGTTGCATTCCTTTTCCGTAATAAAGGCTATCATATCGCTGCTCAGCGGATGACGGGTGAGAATCGCCGTGTATTCCACGAAACACATATGGCCGTCGGGGCGGCGGGAGTATAATACCATTGACGCGGAGACCCTGCCCGCGAGATAGCCGTCACTGAGACGCTTGCGGTCGAATGTATCCAGAAAGCGCGTCCGTTCCGGGATCAGCGGGAAATTTTCGGCGCGCATTTTCAGCGATTGCGAATACGGATAAACGGTTGAATCAGACGGATATAAATCTTTTCCGCGCGTTTCCTCAATCGTGTTCCGGGTCAGATTTGCGCGGATAATCGCCAATGTTTTTTGATTGATTTGATAAAAACTGTTGCCAAGGCTGACATAAACGCTCCGCAGGCGTTCCTCGTATTCTTTTAACAGCGTAATATTGGAATAAGTACAATAAACGTAATGCTCGTTAAAATCATCTATAAAAGCGTAATGGACGTTACACCAGATACGATGGCCCTTCGCCGTGACTTTCTGAATCGTCAAATCCGGTTTCCCCTCATCGGAGACGCGGCGTTTCAGCATACTCCGGACAAGCGGCCTGTCCTCCGGATGCGTGGAGCGCAGATAGCCCGTGCCATTCATCATTTTGACGGCCTCTTCCGTCGTACATTCCATCATTTCCGCGAATGAGTCTGATATATAAACCGCTTCCACGCGGATGCCGGTCAAAGCTCGGAGCAGAACCGCCACGCCGTTCATCTGTTGGATATTGCGCAAAAAATGAACCCGCGCTTCCCGCGACTCATCATCCGTGATATTCGTCAGGAAAAAACCGGCGTAGGGTTTCGGCAGATTGGTCATCGGCTCAAAATGCAGGCGCAGACCGCTTTGCGCGACATACGTTGAAAACGAATGGGGCGTTCCGGTCTGGAATTCTTTCATCATGCGCAGGGCGTGTTCGTCCATGCAATGGCTTTGAATCAAAAGCACGCCGATATAATTCTGATTATGATAAATATTTTCCCAGTTCCGGGCGAAAGCCATATTACAATAAACAATTCGATAATCCTCGAAATCGCCGGTCTCATCCCGGACCGGTTCATAAATCAGCACACTGACAGGCAGTTCGTCATAAAGCGCCGTATCAAAAGGCAGCGCGGCATATTCCATACAGGTTTCTCCTTTCCGTCCGGACGGGATCGCCGAAAAATCCCGGTCCCGTGTTCCCGTACCGGCCAATCCTGACTGTCAGACATGGCTGGATTAAATCATTATAACTCTTTTTTTATCCGTTTGCAATCCCTATTTTCGATCATTCAAAAGCGCGCCGGATTTTCCGCTAAAACCATCACAAAGCATTGAAAAATATCCGGGGAAAAAACATCCGGAGCGGCCCAAATCTGGCGAAAAGCGGGGCCGCTCCGGATGGATTTTATTTTCTTACAGACTGTCCACCCACGGTTTCAGGCTCTGAACCGTCTGACGCCCGTTGAGAATCTTGCCTTCCCGGATCACGCACGACGCCGGGACGCTGGATTTTAATCCGGAAACCGCCTGTCCGAATCCGCTTCCGCCGGACGTGGCGAATAAAATTACCGTCTTGCCGGAAAAATCATAACTTTCCAGAAACGTATTAATAATCGTCGGGGCGATATACCACCAGATCGGAAAGCCCACGAATATCATGTCATAATTTTCAATACGCGCGTCCCGGTCCGCGATTGCGGGGCGGAAAGATTTATCATTCATTTCAATCGTACTGCGGGCTTTTTTGTCCATCCAGTTCAAATCCGCTTTCGTGTACGGCACGGCGGGTTTGATTTCATAAATATCCGCGTCCGCCGCGTCCGCCAGCGTTTTCGCCGCTTTCGCCGTGGTTCCGCTCGCGCTGAAATACGCGACTAATTTTTTACCCATGAACAATACCTCCAAAATTCCAAAACTCCAACAAGTTTTTTATATATTTATTATATTTTTATTTCAATTTGCCGTAATCCTCCGGGGAAACCGGCTCCAGCCATTCTGTCGATCCGTTTTCTCCGGGGACTTCTATCGCAAGATGGGAAAACCATGAATCCGGCGCGGCGCCGTGCCAATGCTTGACGCCCTCAGGAATATTTATGATTTTACCCGGCGTCATTTCCACGGCGTCTTTTCCCCATTCCTGATAATATCCCCGTCCGCCGACGCAAATCAACATTTGACCGCCGCCGCTGGACGC
>CAJOQY010000230.1 GCA_905236835.1 uncultured Oscillibacter sp.
TCCGCGCCGCGTGATTTGATACCCGTCGCCGACACGCTGAATCGTCCCGGTCTCCTCCTGTTCGTGAAATCTCTTGGAGAACGCCCCGTAATCACGGACATAGCGATTGATAAAATATTCCTCAATTTCCTGTTCCGTGAATATTTCATCCGGATGATCGGCGAAATGTCCCAGCATAAAAACCGAGATTGACCGGTCCGCCGTCACGGGCAGATGCGTAAACAACACCGTATGAACACAGCAAAACGCCGTGAAAAATAATATAATATCCCGTATTGTGATAATTTTACGCCATTTCTCAAGATATTTTATATTTTTCAAATATTTTAATAATGCCATCGCGCCGGACGATAAAATTCCCCAGAATAAAATTAAACATAAACCGCGATAGAAAAACACGTCCAGATTTTTGAATAATATCATACGAAAGCTGGCGACAAACAAAACGCTCCCCGCGATGAAGAGAATCATATATAAAATAATCAAATCCCGGATTTCTTTCCCAGTCATTTTATATTTCCTTTTCTTCCGGTTCGCCGAATACATCCCGCGCGCCATCCAGAAACGCGGGCAGTTCATCCGGTGAAATCTGATATTCCATCATGATAACGGTTTTCCCGTCCCGCGTACCGGTTCGCGATGACGGGGAACGGCCAAGAATCCCGGTGAAATCATCCAAAATCCCGTCAATTTTTTCATCATATTCAAAAACCAGTTTCAACGATTTCCCGGACGGATGATAATCCGACAGCGTTTCGGCAATCGAACGGCGCATATCCGCTTCATCCTGACTGATATAAGGCCGGTCATTCAGCAGGCCGAGAATACGCCGGGAATCATAAGGCTGTAAAAACGCGTGGACGTGCGCGAAAGAAGTCCGCGTCGCGGCGAATACGTCAAAATCATGATTTTTTACAGGCCGGTTGAATTCGTTATATTTCATCGTGAAATCCGGCGTCTCACTGCCCGTCACGACATCCTGAATATAACGCGACGCCATCAAATCCGCGTGATTGAGCAGATATTCCGAATCCGGGTCCCGCGCCGTATCGGAAATATATATCATGCCGGGGAATGTCATCAGGCACGCCGCGCAGCCGATGATCATCCGCGTTCCGCCGGGTATGATAATAACGCCCGGATTTTTATATTTTTTAGATTTTAAACGCTTGTTTTTCAAAAATATCAAAAGCCTTTCCAGACTTTCCACAATCCATATCAGGCCGAACAGCAAAGCGAATGTCAAAAACGGCGCGGCGATTAACACCCGGAAATCATAACTGCCGGATACCAGACAGCCCGCCGCCGGGACAGCGATCATGAAAAAAACAAAATAATATTTTTTCAGCCACGCGATAACGATGCCGGGGAAAACGCAGATTGCCATTGGAATCGTCAAAATAGGATAAAATCTCGAAAACTGCCGATGATCGGCCCGCGCCGCGAAAACCATATTGAAAAAACTGGATATTTTTTCCCACATCACGGACCGCCCTTCCGCGCCAAGCCGTTCAAAAAATTCCCGGATCAGGCTCGACTCGCGGGCGCGATAAACGCCCGGATGGGTGAGAATATAAGCGTATAACGGAAACGCCGTCAAAATATATCCCAATCCCGCCGCCAAAATCAATATCGCGGCGCGTTTCAATATTTCCGGCTGTTGGCGATATACGAACAGCAGGCACAACAGACAGGCGATCAAGGCCCATAAATATTGCTTGCCCATAATCGCGCTTTCCATGGCAAGCCCGGCGAAAATCCCGCCCGCCAAAGCCCGCCGCGCGGCGTATTTTGATTTTATATCACGCGCGGCGCGACAGAAAAAATATAAAGAAACCATCATCATGGGACCGCAAATCGCGTAACGATGCCCCATGAATACCTGCGTATATTCCAGCGGCAAAAAATTTAAAACAAATCCCGTCAAAAATCCGTAAATCGGGCTTTGAAAAATCTCATACGCCAATAACGCCGTGAATAATACCGTAATCCAGCCTAAAAAAACCAGACCCATATTAAACACGAACATATTATAGCCGAATAATCTGAACAAAAGCGCGATATAATGATGAAACAACAATTCCCGGCTGATTATTCCGATTTCGCCGTCCCAGTAAATCAACTCAAACATATCGCCCTGAAAACAGCGTTCTTTGGCGATAAAAATATCCCACGCGGCGTCATCGAACAGGCCGTAATTATTCCACGGGGCGAAATTATATCCGGCCAGATGGGATATAAAATATATCACCGTAATCGCGGCGGCCATGATCCAAATTTCCCGGTTTTTCCCGATTTCGCCGCGCAAGTCACGCCATAAGGCCCGCGGATTTCCGGAATCCCCCGGATGATTGAAATTTTTCACCGGCGAAAAGGCGCGGAATATCAAATATAAACACAATAACCAGCACCAGAGCGCGGGGAAATTGCCGTCACGTTTTCCCAGATAACAGGCCAGCATAAGCGCGAAGCCCGCGGCGGCGCACAGCAGCGCCGCGTAAAAATCAATCCGGTTGCGTAACTCCTGATAAAAATCCCGAAAAATTCCCGGAATTTCACGCCATATCCCGCGTGACAGTACACCCAATTTTTTTATCATTCGCGCCGTACCACCTTTTTCTATTCCAACAACGCCGGGCAAAAGCAACAAGAAAAACTTTGGTATTAATTCCGCGAATTCCATTTTATATCTTACTCCCGCGTCTTTTTATACTATTTTTTTATTTTAACCGCTTCCGCCCGGCATTTTATTTAAAATTACTCAAAATCCCGCCGGTTGAAATCCTCATGGAAATACAACGCGCTGACGAATAATAATAACAATCCGGCGATATGCGGGGTCCATCTGCGCCGCCGCGCCGCCGAAATCAAACTCGCCGCCGCCATGCACTGCGTGATTAACGCGCATAAATACGCCGGACGCCAGCGCCGCGCGCCCATCAGATATTCCATCCGGAAAATTTTCCAGCGGTCACGCGTCCGCCGCGCGGCGTCCAATACCGCGCGGCCCGCCAGATTCCGAATCAAACGCCCGATGATCATTGATCTTCGCCGCCTTCTTCCTCGGCGTCGTCCTCTTCGTCCTCGTCCTCTTCGTCGGCTTCGTCCTCCTCATCATCGCGTTTGCGCGAGAACAAATCGACTTTGATGCCGGTCAGGATATAGAACGCGCCGACAGCCGCGCAGAGCAGGCCGATTGCGCGGTAAAGCGCCGCGAAGAAACCCGAAAACAATCCGCGGCGGCGGCTCTCCCGCGCCGAGCGCAATAAATTTTTTACGCCCAGAAACAGGCCCAGAAAGGCCACGACAGCCTCCGAAAATTTCATCTCAAATTTGATAAACTTCGTCATGATTTTTTCCTCCTGATTTTTTATATTTTTATTTATATACCCGCGCCGCGCACACGGCGTAAGCGCCTGTAAATAATAAA
>CAJOQY010000231.1 GCA_905236835.1 uncultured Oscillibacter sp.
CGCGTCTAATATCTCGATTTCAGGCGGCAGATCGCCGTCCGATTCCGTGACGCCGGGCGTCTCCGGCGCGGGATCGGCTTCCGCTTTCGCCAGCGCCATGGAAATCACCTGATCGCCGTCCGATTCCGTTTCGCCGCCGTCGCCGGACTTGTCACGGAAACGCATTAAAATCACGCCCTGCGCCGCGCGTCTCATCCGGCTGATCTGTTCGACAGGCGTGCGGATCAATACGCCGTCCCGCGTGATTAATAACAAATCCTCCGTGCCGTCGACTAATTTCACGCCGATGATTTTCCCGGTTTTCTCCGTCACATGATAATTTCTCACGCCAAGCCCGCCCCGGTTCTTGACCGGATATAATTCCACGGGCGTCCGCTTGCCGTATCCGCGCTCCGTGACGGTTAATAAACAACAGCCCGGCGTGGCGACATCCGCGCCCACGGCGTAATCCCCTTCACGCGGTTCAATGCCCCTGACGCCCATCGCCGAGCGTCCCATGGGCCGCACGCTTGATTCCGGGAAACAAATCGCCTGTCCGTCATGCGTGGCGATAAATATATTTTGCCTGCCGTCCGTCTCCCGCACGGCGATCAAACGATCCCCGTCCTCCAGTTGCAAGGCCCGGATGCCGTTCCCGCGCAGGTTTTTTAATAACTCCACCGACATTCTTTTAATTTTGCCGTTGCGCGTGGCCATAATCAAAAATCTATCCGTCGGGTCTGATATATCTCTTGTATGAATCATCGCCTGTACGCGTTCGCCGTTTTCCACGCGCAAAATATTAATCACCGCCGTGCCTTTCGCCGTCCGGCCCGATTCCGGTATCTGATAGCCTTTTTTGCGATATACTTTCCCCGTATCCGTGAAAAATAAAATATAATCATGCGTGGACGCGGTGAAAATATCCATCACGGCGTCCTCTTCTTTCGTCGTGATTCCCCGGCGGCCCCTGCCGCCTCTGGACTGTCCCGCGTATTCGCTCACCGGCGTCCGCTTGATATATCCCGCCTCCGTCAGCGTGAATACGCATTCCTCATCCTCGATCAAATCCTCTATATCTATTTCATCCTCAATATCCTGAATTTCCGTCTTTCTCTCGTCGCCGTATCTCCCGGCGATTTGAATCAATTCTTCTTTTAATATCCGCCGGACAAGATTCCCGTCCGATAAAATTCGATTATAATACGCGATTTGTTCTTTTAATTCCTGATATTCCGTCTCTAATTTCTCGCGGTTCAAACCCTGTAACGCGATCAAACGCATATCGCATATCGCCTGCGCCTGTATCTCGTCCAGTTCAAATCTCGCCATTAAATTTTCTTTCGCGTTGTCATAGCTCTCGCGGATGATTTGAATTACCTCGTCAATATTTTCCTGCGCTTTTAACAATCCGGCCAATAAATGCGCCCGTTCGCGGGCTTTATTTAAATCATATCTTGTCCGCCGGATAATCAATTCTTCCTGAAATTTTAAATATTCATCTAAAATATGCCGTAAAGATAAAATTTTCGGCTGTTTTTGATTATCAACAAGCGCGAGCATATTCACCGCGAATGTCGACTGTAAAGCCGTTTGATTAAACAATCTATTCATCACGACGCGCGGATTGGCGTCGCGTTTTAATTCTATCACAATCCGCATACCGTTGCGGTCCGTCTCGTCGCGCATATCCGAAATGCCGTCTAATTTTTTGTCTTTCACTTGCTCGGAGATATTTTTAATCAACTGCCGCTTGTTCACCTGATACGGCAATTCCGTCACGACAATCCGCGTCCGTTCCTGATTCCTGCCGAAATTCTCAAACTCACACCGCGCGCGCATGACAATCCGGCCCCGGCCCGTGGCATACGCCGCCCGGATTCCGCTCCGGCCCATGATAATTCCCCGCGTGGGAAAATCCGGCCCCTGTATTTCCCGCGTCAAATCCGCGAGCGTCGCGTCCGGATTGTCTAAAATACAAATACAGGCGTTAATCACTTCTTTTAAATTATGCGGCGGAATATTCGTCGCCATGCCGACCGCGATTCCGCTGGAGCCATTAATTAATAAATTCGGAAATCTTGACGGCAACACGCGCGGCTCTTTGCGGGACTCGTCAAAATTCGGATCCCAATCCACCGTGTCTTTCTCTATATCCCGCAGCATTTCATTTGAAATCTTGCTTAATCGCGCTTCCGTATATCTATACGCCGCCGGGGGATCGCCGTCCACGCTGCCGAAATTCCCGTGGCCGTCCACAAGCATATATCTCATCGAGAAATCCTGCGCCAATCTCACCATGGCGTCATATACGGACGCGTCGCCGTGCGGATGATATTTGCCCAGCACCTCGCCGACCGTCGTCGCGGATTTCTTGAACGGCTTGTCACTGGTCAAATTATCCTCATACATGGCGTATAAAATCCGGCGGTGTACGGGTTTCAATCCATCGCGCACATCGGGCAGGGCCCGCCCAACAATCACGCTCATGGCATATTCAATATAAGATTTCTCCATCTCGTCCACAAGACGGGATTCCGTAATCACCTGATCCGGAAACGCGATTTCTTCCGGCTGATA